>CAZVTX010000022.1:0-20085 GCA_964629395.1 uncultured archaeon | reverse complement strand
AAAGAATCAAGATGGCTTAATATTTACTTTGGATGTATCTGATGAAAAAAGATTTGATGAAGCTTATAAAGAATTGTATAGGATTTTAAATTTTAAAGAATTAGAAAATATCCCTCTATTAATTCTTTTCAATAAAATTGATTTAAAAAAGCCTAAAGAGGAGGAATTAATCAAAAAATTTAGCTTAGATCGCATTTCTAATCGACCTTTAAAATATTTTTTCACTAGTGCATTAACTAATGAGGGAATATTTGAAGCATTTAATTGGATTGCTCTGCAAGTATTAAATAGGCTTTATTTTAAGAATTAATGAAAAATAAAATTATATATAAAAACATTTATTAAAATAATAGATTATATAATTTTAGACGCTTTATTTTATAGGAGAAATAATAACATGTTTAAAAAAGAAAAATCAGAATTTGAAAAGGAAAAAGAAAAAGCTCAGAAAAAACTCCTTAAAAAGGCTAAAAAGATCAAAAAACTTGAAGATTTAAAAAGAAAACAAGCAGAAAAAATTCTGGATAAAGAATATGTTCAGAGAAGACTTGCAATAGAGCGTAAAAGGGACGAAAAGAAAGCAGCATTAAGAGATGGTTATATTGCAAAAGTGGAACAAGAAGTTCTTGCTGATGAGAAGGAGACTTTTACTTGTAAAATATGCGGAGAAGAAATTGGATTAGGTAATATGCAATGTCCCCATTGTGGGCAAATGTATTGTCCTTTCTGTGGTTATCTCTTAGATGATAAAAACTTTACGGGAATATGCCCTCGCTGTAAAGGTTATGTCGCAGGGGGAGTTACTCCGGCTAAACTTGTAATAACCACTGTTGAGGATATCCCTGAAGAAGATAGATTTTGGGAACAACTAGATGAATGCCCTAAATGTGGTGGTGCAATACAACCAGATTGGGATGAATGTCCGATATGCGGCCAAAAATTAGAACGTAAAAAAGAAGCAACACCTAAATCTGAAGAGAAAACTATTGCTTCCTTAAAAGAAAAAAGAAAGCAGGAATTATTAAAGAAAAGGAGACAACAAGCCGCTCCAAAAAGAGGGATATAAATAAAATAATTATATTATACAAAAAATTTCCTCCAAATACTTATTAGACCGCTTATTCTGGTTAATAATTCTTTTTCAGCTATAGTAATTCTTGCCTCATCACTTAAATTAAGATTGGTTTTAGCTATTCTCAATAATTTCAAAAGTCGGTTATCAATTACATTTAAGGCATAGGATTTAAACATGTCTAAATCTGTTTTATTCCTAATATTATGTTTTACTTCTTGTTCTAAAAATTCGCTGAAAGCTTTTATTTTATTTAAAAAGAAATTATTTTCCCATTTTACTAATTTTAAATCATCACGCTCCGCAATTGCATATCTCTGGACATCAATATGATCACATTTTTCGGGAGGTGCAACTTTTAAAATATTTGCTTTAATTAAATGCTTAGCTAAGAAAAATTTCAATTCATATTTCTTTCCTTTTACGAATGGACCGATCTTTTCGCCAAATAGCGTAAATCCCTCATAATTTTTAATACATTCGGTAAGAATTTTTTGATTTTCAAATAAAAAATCAATTCTTTTTAAGGTATTTAAAAAATCTTCTTCAAATGATAGCATAAAGGAATATTCTCTTAATTTAATTAGAAAAATTAATTTGTTATCTTATATAATTAGTATTTTGAAAAATAATTTCATATTAAAAATTTAATATTTTATTAAAATAAAGAGATATTTATGTTTTTTCGAGAATATTTCCCGAATGATTTTAATATTTTCAAAGATTCAGTATCAATTACTCTTGTCATTATATTTTTAGCCTTTTTTGTATTTGGATTTATCCTTATTTATAAACAAGTCGCTCTCGTAAAGAAAGGAGAATTTAAAATTTTAGATACATTACAATGTGTTTTTTATGGAATTATTTTTAGCTTTTCAGTAATGATTGTAATGGGAATGGCTTTTATTTTTGCGGTTAATACTCCTGATTTTTGGAAGCAAAAACCTTGGGAATCAAAACCTCCAACTCCCCCCGAAATTAATCCTCTATTTCTAATTCTCCCTTTATTTATTTGTTTATTTTATATCTCGATTTATCCTTTAATAGATTTTTTATTTATAGCGTTAAGCGAAGAATCTGATGAAGGATTAACTCCTTTTCATAAATTCTTAGGAGAAAATTTTATTAATAAATCGGATAAAAAAATTATTCGGGTTATTTCTGCAATATTATTATATTTAATATTTGTAGGCCCTCCGATTATTTTTTGGTATTTAGGTTTTCAAGGAATAACAACGCCTATTCCTTTTATTATGATCTTAATTACTTTTACTATAACTTATCCTTTAATGATTTTAACTTTTTACGGTTCTAAGGGTTATATTGCCGGTATATCAAACGTATACTATCATTTACCGGATTTTAAACGTTCTTTTTTTCTTGGATTTGAAGATGGAAAACGAAATATGGAAGAATTTCTTGATGATCCAGGACCACGAATTTTATTAGGCTTAATGTTATTCGTCTACGTTTGGGCTTGGATTTCAATGATTCAAACTTTAGCTTATTATTTTACTGGAAAAATGGCGATATCTACATATTCTTATGCAGGAATGGTTTTTGTAACATTACTTTTTGGAATCATCGGATATTTTACAAGATTTTGGGGAAGAAAAATAAAATATAGAGGGATTGATATTTTATTTGCCTCATATTTAATGGCTGCCGTTGGTATAAATGTCCTTGTAAATTTTCTAATTGTAAATCCTGATAAATTGAGAGAGACTTTTGATTATACAATAATTGGCTTACATGAATTAATTCCTAATTATTTATTATTTGCATTTCCCGCTGTTATTGAAGAAATTGTTCTAATTACATTTACAACATATTATTTTCTTGCAAAAAATAATGAATTCACCAAAAATATAAAATATAGTATGATTACGGAATGCGGACAAACTTTCGATCCTTTACCATTATTTAATTTTATTAAAAGTGATATTCCTGAAATTAGAAAATATGCTGAAGAGACTCTTCTTTTAATGTATGAAAGAATTCCATTGAAAGAAGAGATTGATTTAAATGATATAAAATATAAAAATCCTTTATTGGATGCGATATGTGATTATAATCTAAACGCAAGACGGATTGGCTATAAGATTCTATTACAACTTGAAAAAGATGTGCCTGATATTGTTCTTCCTTGGATAATTAATGCATTAAAATCTCCTAATTATGATAAAAGCATTCCATTTTCAAAATCTCTTCTTGAATCTGATATTGATTTAATAAAAAAAATACCTAATGAATTAATCCTTTCTTTGATTAATGACCCTGAATGGCATTTAAAATTAAATGGTGTAAAAATCCTCTCAAGATTAGCAGATATAAATGACCAAATTCTTTTAAATTTAGATATTGATAAATTAGTAAATGATCCTGATGAAAATGTTCAAGTGGAAACATTAAAAATGTTGGCAAAATCTTCAATAGAATTACCTGTTAGCATTATTTTAGAAAAATTAAATCATTTTAATCCGAATATTAAAGCAGCTGCTATTAAAAATATCAAAAATATTAACCCGAAAAAAATAGATCAAAAATTAATTTCTAAATTAATTGAATTAATCCAGGGCCCTGCAATCCAAAGAGCAGCGGTTTTTGAGATTTTTGCTAAAATCGGAAATTTCAGAAAACATTTTATTCCTTTATTTCCACTATTAGATGGTATAACAGATCCCAATAAATTAGTAAGAGATGCTTCTATTCTTGCCCTTCAAAAATATTTTAAAGAAAATCCCAAATCAATGGATATTGATATAATAATCAATAAAATTGATCCAAATGATAATGAAGTATTAAATAGCGTTTTATCCTTACTTGGAAGTGTATGGGAAAGTAATCCTGAAAAAATACTAACTGTTTTACTAATTTTTATTAAATTTGAAAATGAACAACTTAAAGAGAACATTTCAAAAATACTTACAGAAAAATATGAGAAAAATCCTGATTTAATTCTTGATAATTTAATAAAAATACCGGATATCTCTAAATTTGTTACTAAAGGGATTATCTCAAAAACTCTTATTAATATAGCAAGAAAAGATCCAAAAAATGTTATTCCAAAATTAATAGAATATTTAAATTCCGAGAATGAAGAAATTGTTTTGAATGCCTTGTCTGCACTTGATGGATTAAGTGATGATTATTTAAATGATTTCTCAGTTAAACCATTCCTTTTATTCCTCAAGAGTGATGCTAGCCAACAAATAAAGAAAGAAGCAACTAAGATAATATCAAAAATCGCTAAGAATAAACCCTCTGAAATTAAACCTTACATTTCAATACTTTTACAAAGTATTAATCAACAAGAGATTTCTGTTAAAATCGCTCTATCAAAATCATTAATAGAAATTGCTAAAGAATCTCCGGAAATATTACCGATTAGGCCCATTATTAATTTTCTCTTAGATGAAGATTCTTTTATTCGGGAATCTGGTGCAAAAATACTCGGATATATTGGTTATAAGGCTCCAGATGAAGTTGCTGATGCTTTAACAAAAAAAGGATTAATGGATAAAGAATGGATTGTGCGGGAGGCATCAGCAGCTAGTTTGGGTAAAATTATGAAAAAAATTAAAAATAAAGATCCTATAATCAAAAATCTAATATCTTTATTGGATGATGAGCAGGTTTGGGTTAGAAGAACTGCAATGAATATTCTTTCTCATATTGATGATATTAAACCTTCTCAAATCCCTTTTGAAAAAGTTGTTAAATCATTAAATAGTGAAGATCCTAAGATTAGGGAAGCTTCTGCAGGACTATTAAAAATATATAGTTATGTTAATATTGATAGAATTTTCGATAAAATTATTACCTTATTAGAAGATGAAAATGAAGATGTTCGAAATAAGATGGTTAATACGATGGTTGAAATAATAAATAATATTGGTATAGAAAAAATCTTTTCAAAATTACTAAAAAATCTCAGCGATGAGAGTTCTATTGAGCTACAGAGATCAATTGCATTGATTCTAAGAAGAACCGTATTATATGCCGATGAAAAGCTTAAAAAAAGAGCAATATCGTTATTGAAAATTAGGTGTGAAATGAGCCAAGATCCAATTATTTGTGAATCTCTCGCGATTTTACGTGAGAATTAGAAATTTAACACACTCATTTTATTTATACATATATTTTATTTCCTCATTGATAAAGAGATTTAATATCGACAAAATAATCTCTTAATAGCATTTTTTTTAATAGAAAAAAAATAATTCTGAATCATTATAAAAAGGAAGTGATTTTAAAATTGACAACTCCGATGAGTGCACCAAGTAAACCTATTAATAAGATCCAGAGATTTGAGGATTTTTATAGATTATTCCAAGATAAACCTGGAGTATTTAAATATCAAGATCAAATTAATGAAGTTTTTTCTAAAGGAGGGAATACTTTAGTTATTCTTTATGAGGATTTATTAGCTTTTGATCCTCAATTAGCAGATATGTTACGAAATGACCCGGAAGTTTTATTAGAGGATGCAGTTGAGGCTTTTAAAAACGTTTTAAAATTCCAGACGGGGTCAATCCCTAATCAAGATTATTTTGTAAGAGTCTCAACGAAAGATGAAAATTCACCATTATATGTCCCTATTAGAGATTTAAGAGCAAAATATATTGATAAATTAGTATGGTTTAAGGGAATTTTAATAAGAAGCTCCACTATAAGACCTAAAATTATAAAGGCTATGTTCGAATGTTCGCTATGTGGAGCTCAATTTGAAATTATTCAATTAACTTCAAAACTTAAGCAACCTAAATTTTGTATAAATAAAAAATGTAAAGCTAAAGCACAATCTGATTTTAGATTAATTTCTAAAGACTCTACGTTTATCGATTGGCAAAGTATAACTATTCAAGAAATTCCGGAGGATCTACCTCCTGGTAGAATTCCGAGGTCTGTTCAGTGCATCTTAACATATGATTTAGTTGATACTGTTAAACCTGGTGATCGGGTCAAAGCAATGGGTATATATAAATCTGTTTTAGCAGGTTCCCCTAAAACGTATAACTCTACATTATTTAAAACTTATCACCATATAAATTATATTGAACCAGAGGATAAAGTAGATGAAGATTTAGAATTAACAAAGGAAGATAAGGAAAAAATACTTAATTTATCAAAAGAGAAATTCATTCAAAAGAAAATTGCTCGTTCTATAGCCCCGGATATTTATGGAAGAGAAGATTTAAAAATGGCATGTGCTTTAAGTCTATTCGGTGGCACACGCAAAAAAAAGCCAGGTGGTAGCTATAAAAGAGGCGATATTCACGTATTATTTGTAGGAGATCCTGGTACAGGAAAATCTGAAATTCTAAAAAGTGCGATAAATGTTTCTCCAAGAGGATTATATACTTCTGGAAAAGGGGCAACGGCAGTAGGATTGACAGCAGCAGTAATTAAGGATGCAGATACGGGTCAAATGAACTTAGAAGCTGGTGCTATTGTCTTAGCTAACGGTGGTGTTGCAGCAATAGATGAATTTGATAAAATGGATAATGCGGATAGGTCTGCTTTACACGAGGCTATGGAACAGCAAACGGTCAGTATCGCAAAAGCGGGTATCGTAGCAACTCTAAAAGCAGAAACTGCAATAATTGCCGCAGCAAATCCTCACTCCGGTAGATATGATACCTATAAGACGCCAACCCAAAATATTAGATTACCGCCTTCTCTCTTATCAAGATTTGATCTTATTTTTGTAGTAGTAGATAAGCCGGATCCAGCTCAAGACGCACAAATGGCTGAATTTATACTTCAAAATGCCATGAGCGGAGTAAAAGATTTTGAATCTGAAGTAGATAATGAAAATGCACCAATCCCTCAAGATTTATTAAAAAAATATATTAAATATGCAAGAAGAAATTGTTTTCCCGTACTTTCTGAAGAAGCTAAGGAAAGAATTAAAGAATTTTATTTAGAACTAAGAGGTAATTATGATTCAGAAGACGCTGTAATCTCTATTTTAGCAAGAAATCTTGATGCACTAGTCCGATTAAGCGAAGCTTATGCTAAAATGGCATTAAGAGACAAGGTTACCAAAGATGATGTAGAAGAAATTATTAAATTATTTAAGAGATATCTGAAAGATACGGGATATGACCCTACAACGGGAAAAATAGATATGGATCGAATTTTCGTCGGCCAATCCAGAAGTCAAATAAATAAACTTGACAGATTATTAAATAAATTAAAAGAATTATTCGAAGAAAATGAATGGAAACCCTTAGAAATAGAAACTACTATACAAATAATAGATATAGAAGAAGATGATTTAGATAAGAAATTCATTAGAGATGCAATAGAAGAAATGCTTAAAGAAGGAACATTATATCAACCAAAAAACGGTTATATCAA
Source organism: uncultured archaeon (assembly GCA_964629395.1). Lineage (GTDB taxonomy): Archaea > Asgardarchaeota > Lokiarchaeia > Sigyniarchaeales > SOKP01 > CAZVTX01. The sequence goes on along the minus strand of CAZVTX010000022.1, from coordinate 12,647 downwards.
ATTTACACAAAAAGATTTTTAATTCTATTTTTTTCATTCGTTTATTTATAATTTTTAAAAAAAATCTTAAAATATCCTTTATATCTAAGTTTTATTTAATAAAATACGTAATAACCAAATCATTATGTTACAATTAACAATAATAAATAATTTAAAAGAAGCTATAATTGGAGAATCTAATGCTAAAAAGAAATATGAGCTTTTTTCTCAACAAGCCCTAAAAGAAAATTTACCTTTTATTTCTAAATTGTTTAGAGCAATTGCTTATGCCGAAAGTGTACACATTAAAAATCATCTAAAAGCTCTGTCTGTTTTGACAGGAAAACAAGTTAAACCGGAAGAATTTGTAAAAATTGATGAATCAAGAATAAAAAAAATCGTAAAAAATACTTCATTAAATTTAAAAAATGCCATTGAAGGAGAATTATATGAGACTAAAAAAATGTATAAAGATTTCGTTAAAAATGCGAAAAAGAATAAAAATGACGTAGCAGAATTGACTTTTTTTCTTGCCAGAAAGGCAGAAAAAATTCACGCTAAACTTTATGAAGAATTTCTTAAAAAATTAAAAAATAAAGAAAAATTAGAAATGGATATAAAAATATATGTATGCGAAATTTGCGGAAATGTGGAATTAATGATAAAACCATTAAAATGTCCCATTTGTGATCATTCTGAGAAATTTTTCAAATTGATTGAATAAAATTAGGAGAGATTGAGATGGAAAGGAAAGAAGAACATATTGAGGGAGGCGGGAAGATTAGAAGTATTATTTTAGGATTAAATGATGGCTTAATTTCGACTTTTACTTTGTTGGTTGGCGTGGCTGCCGCTACTTTAGAAAGCTCTGGTAATGTAATCGTAATTCTTACAGGATTCGCAGCAATGGTATCAGGAGCTATCAGTATGGGTTTAGGAGAATATATTTCTTCAAAATCTGAATATAATTATATTATTAATGAAATTAAAAAAGAAAAAGCGGAGATAACATTATTTCCCGATGAAGAGAAAGAGGAAGTACGGGAAATTTTTAAAAGTTATGGTTTAGAAGGAGATGTATTAGAAAAATGCGTGAATGCAATAACTTCAAATGAAGAAAATTGGCTTAATTTTCTAATCTCTAGCGAATTAAAACTGGATTATCCTGAAAGTCCCGTTATAGGCGCAATTTTAACTTTTTTTGCTTTTGTTGGAGGTTCCTTTATTACTTTAGTTCCTTATTTTTTTAATCTCGGAATAATATCACTTATTTTATCGTCTTTATTATCATTTGGTATGCTTGCGATTGCTGGGGGAATTAAAACTAAAATTACAGGAGAATCTGCTTTAAAAGGAGCAATTGAAATGTTAATTATTGGCTCAATAGCCTTTATTTGCTCTTATAGCGTTGGCTTATGGTTTGAATCCACTTTTTAATTAATTTATCTTGATAATTCAATTAATCCTAATTCTTTAAGCTTTTTTTCGGATGGAATTCCTGTTTTTTCATCCCAATCTCTTACTTCATAATAATATTTTCTTAATTTTTTAAAATTAGGTGTTTTCCCTTTAACAGCACCATCTTTTTTAGGTATTAAAAGAATTTCGGGAATCGTGTCATTCTCTGCCGTAAGGCCCATTTTAATGTTAAATAATCTTTTTAAATTAAATATTCTTTCGCCAATCTTTTGTAATACTTCTAAATCATAGGGAATATCAAATAAATATGTTAAAAATTCAGCAACATATTCTGGAGGAGGATTAGAAAATGCACATGAGATTAATGAAGAATAAAGAGCCCTATAATCATGTACTTTTGCACTATAATATGCCATCTCTTTTTTGTTGGAATCAAAATCAATTTTTTTCATTCCCATAGAAGAGAAATCTATTTCATTTCCCTTTCTTAAAACTTTATAAACATCTCCTGCCATATGACAAGCTCCTCTTGGACTAAACGCATAAGTTAATGCTAAACCGTAAAAAGCTCGGATATCATGATATGGGGGTTCTAAATTATTAACTGCAGCTATTTGGGATTCTGGAATCTTAAAAAATTTACCCGTTGCAACGGAACCTTCAGCAAGTAAATCTCCTATTCCTTCTCTAAAAGCAATCTTTTTTATCAAGCGTAACATAGACTCCGAATTTCCCCAATTCAATTCTAAATTATCCACATCTTTCTTAGTAATAACTCCTTTATTATATAAATGATATAATAGGGCAATAACTCCGCTAGTACTTATAGTATCAAGCCCCCAATTATTACACAAATTATTAGCTATTGAAATAGAATTTAAATCATCATTTAATATCATAGAACCGAAACCTGCAATAGTTTCATATTCAGGACCCTCGCAATCTGCGTAAATCGATTTTCCACCATCAATTTTAATAATTCGACCACATCCTATTGAGCAAGAATGGCAAGATTTCGTTTTAATTAAATGATTTTCCTTTAATTTTTCGCCCGAAATTTCAAAAACTTTTTCCCATTCTCCTTGAGCCCAGTATTTAATCGGTAAATCACCTAATGAATGTGCAGCAATTACCGAACCACTAGTTCCTAAAACTCTTAAGGCTATTGTAGCATTTTGATTTAAAACAAATTTTATGGTCTTTTTTATGACTTTTTTAAACTCATCCTTATTAGCAATTTTTGGTTGATATTCTGTTCCTCTTACTATTATCGCTTTCAGGTTTTTTGATCCCATTACTGCTCCCATTCCGGTTCTTCCTGCTGATCGGCCTTCGGAATTTATTGATGCGAACTTAACTAAATTTTCTCCCGCTGGTCCAATACTTAGAGTTCTTCCTTTTTTTAAACCGGTTTCATCTTTAATTTTTTTTTGAACTTCTTTATTTCCAGCACCCCAATAATGAGAAGCATCCCTAATTTCAATATGATCATTGTTTATCATTAAAAATACAGGTTTATCCGCACGCCCTTCGATAATTATTCCATCAAACCCTGCTTTTTTGAGCTCGGGTCCTAAAAATCCTCCACAATTTGACTCCCCCCATATATTAGTATAAGGAGATTTTGAACATACAACAAATCTCCCAAACGATGGTGCTCCTGTTAAACTTAACGGGCCCGTCATAATCATAAGAATATTATCAGCACTTAAAGGATCTGTCGATTTATTCAATTTATCATATAAATATCTGCAACAATAACCGGCACCACCTAAAAAATCTGCAGAATATTCCTTATTTAATGGAATAAAGTTATAATCTTCGCTTGTAAGATCTATATGAAGTATTCGTCCTATAAAACCAAAATATTCTGAACTTATCATAAGCATTCTATATATATTCTCAAATTGGAAAATTATTTCATTTCAAAAAGGTTTATTATTTTAGTTTAAAGGAAAAATATAGATTTTTTTTTCAAGAAATCAAAATATTATTTAATTTTAATTCTTTTTAAAAATCTAATATTCCTAAATATACTTGAAAACATGATACAAGGAATTCGAAAAATTATATTCGGACCAGATGTTAATCCTAAATTTAAAATCCCCTTATCGGTAAAAATAGAATTTACAGTAGGAAATTTCGGCTTTAATTTAAGTGCGGGTATAATGGCTGCATGGCTGATGAATTTTTATATTAAGATTATTAAAATCCATCCTTTTGCATGGAGTCTGGCATGGCTTTTATATTTTGTTTGGAATTCTATTAATGATCCAATTGTGGGATACCTTAGTGATAAAACAAGAACTAAATATGGTCGGAGAATCCCTTGGTTGATGGCGAGTATTCCGCTTCTATTTGTAGGATTTATTCTTTTATTTTACCCGCCACAATTAGATCCTTCAATCGAGGTAAATCAGTGGTTTTTATTCTTTTGGTTATTTTTGACATTAATGATTTATGATACCGCTTATACAATATTTGGCTTATGTGCCGGGGCTTTAATTAGCGAATTATCAATAGAACCCGAGGAAAGAGCCCATTTAAATCTTTACGGTGTTATTGGCGTCGCATTAGCGGTGGGAATTACATTTGTAGTTCCTTTTTTATTTATTATTAATGCGGATCCTTATGAACAAAATTTACCCATTATTCAGACAATTGTTCTTATTTTTGGGATTATCGGAGCTATATGTATGGCAATTATGACTTTTGGGATAAAAGAACGGAAGGAGTTTTGTTTTGCGGAAGATGAGATGGAAAAAATGAAATTTTTTGATTCAATAAAATATACCATAAAAAATAAGCCCTTTTTAATTTTTACCGCATTTTTCTTTATGATAACTTATATTCAATTGGCGATGTATTCTCAAATAAGTTTTTTTATACAAGATGTTTTGGAGATAAAAGGAAATGATATTTTTACATCGGCACCTATCTTATTTTTTGTAGGGGCAAGTTTACTCGGATTTCCTTTAGGGATTTTATTAAATCAAAAATATGGAGGAAAAAGGGCATGTATTTATTGTTCACTATTAGTTATAATTGGTTTAATCATTTTAACTTTCTCAAATAATATTATAATGGCAAATTCTTCCCTGTTTATTGTAGGATTAGGATATAGTGCGACAACAATTTTAATTCCGGTTTTGATCTGTGATATTATCGATAAAGATGAATTAGAAACTGGCCATCGCCGGGAAGGGGCTTATTTTGGCACACTTGCATTATTTACCAAGCCCGCACAATCTGTAGCGGCTGCAATAACCGGCTTGGTTCTTTTTTTCACTGGATATAATGAATCAAGTATAAAACAAACAGAATTAGCTAAATTTGGAATAAAACTCAATATCGGTTTTATTCCGGCATTATTTCTGTTAATAGGAATAATTATTTTAAGTTTTTTTCCAATTGACGGTTCTAAACCGGAATATAAGAAATGGAAAAAAGAAATTGAAATGCTTCATGACCAAAAACTTGAAGCTTTAAGAAAAGCATGTGGAGATGATTAATATTAAGGCAGCAGTATTAGAAGACGAAAAAAAATTGGTATATAGGGAAGATTTTCCCGAACCCGAAGTCGGAAAAGATGATGCTAAAGTAAAAGTTCATTATTGCGGAATATGCGGTTCTGACTTATCCAATTATAAATATAAATTATACGGTTTTACACCAATTATAATGGGACATGAATTTTCGGGAGAAATTGTCAAATTAGGTGAAAATATAAAAGATTTTCAAGTAGGCGATCGAGTGGTAGGAATAAATGTCTCATTAGAAACCACAGGGGGAGAAATGAGAGGTTTAGGAATTTTCCAAAATGGAGGATATGCCGAATATGTTATCGTCAATAAAAATGATTTATTTAAGATTCCCGAAAATCTTAATTTTCTTGAGGCAGTAATGATAGAATCTTTCGCAAATTCTGTGCGTGCAATGAAATTATCGGAGGTAAAAGAAAGTGAAAAAATGATGATAATTGGAGGTGGAAATATCGGATTATGTACATTATGTACTTTAATATCAGAGAGAAATCCTGAATATATCGTTGTAATTGAACCTCAAGAATATTTAAGGGAAAAAGCAAAAGAATTGGGAGCTATAGAAGCTTTTCCGCCAAGAAAAAATAAAATAAAAAAATTCATTAAAAATTCAGGTGAGCCTACCACTATTTTTGAATGTGCTGGAAATGTCAATGCCCTAAATTTAGCTATAGGATTAATAAAAAAAAGAGGGACAATTTTAGTAGAAGGAATTTATCGCGGGACGATAGATTTTCCTATGATGATTATCAATTCAAAAGAAATAAAAATACAAGGTAGTTTAGGTCATGATAAGGATGATATTAATGATGCAATTGCTTTGGTTGAAAAATTAAAGGATAAAATAATTAAATTTCCAAAGATAGTAGGTTCACTGAAAGATGCACCAAAAATATTTCAAGAAATGATATTCCCTAAAGAAAGAGAATATATTAAAGCAGTTTTAAAAATTATTTAAATGAATTATAAAAATTAAATACGAAAAGAATTAAATCATAATTATCCTATAATTATTTTAATTTTAAGTATGTGAGGATTTCAGAATGACAACCGGAATTGTTTATGATGATATTTATCTTGAACATAGAATTGGAACTCATGTGGAAAGTCATAACCGGCTTATTGCAATAATGGAATTTCTTAAGGCAAAAAAAATTTTTGATCAACCTGATTATAAATTAATTAAACCACGGAAAGCATCTTTAGAACAAATAAAATATGTTCATACGGAAGAATTAATTAAAGAAGTAAGAGAAATTTGCGAATTAGCCGAAAAAACTGGATATATTCAACATCTTGATATGGACACGGCAGTCTCACCTAAGACTTTTGAGGCAGCATTATATTCGGTGGGAGGAAATTTACAAGCTATTGATGAAATATTAGAAGGTAATATTAAAAATGCTTTTGCGGCAGTTAGACCACCAGGGCATCATTCAAACTCATATAGATGTTCGGGATTCTGTATTTTTAATAATGTAGCGATAGCGGCAGAATATTTATTTAGGGAAAAAGGGATTAAAAGAGCAATAATTATTGATTGGGATTGCCATCATGGTAATGGAACTCAAGACATCTTTTATAACGGCTCACCTTCAGAAAAGGGAGAATTAGTAATGTTTAATACTCATCAAGATGGTAGAACATTATATCCTGGAAGTGGTTTTATAAACGAGATTGGTTCTGGTAAAGGAGAAGGAAAAATTGTTAATTTTCCTATGCCTCCACGGGCAGCTGATGATGTAATACCGATATATTTTAATGAAATAATAAAACCTATATGTGATGAATTTAAACCGGAATTTATTTTAATATCGGCGGGTTTTGATACTCATTGGACAGATAGATTGACAGGAATGGGATGGACTTATCAAGCTCCCGCCAATTATTTGAAATTAATTAAAACAATTGCAAAAGATTATGCTAATGACCGAATTTCAATCACTCTTGAAGGAGGTTATGAAGTAGATAAACAAGCAAGAGCGGTTTATAATTGCATCAAAGTATTAAACGATGATTATGATCTTATCGAAGAAGAACCCAGAAAATCTGATCCAGATATAATCAATTATATAAATAATAAATTAATTCCCGATTTAAAAGAAAATCTTAAACCTTATTGGAATTGCTTTTAAGCTTATCTTATTTTATTTTTCTATATCTATAATTTTATAAATTAAATTATCATAATTTAATGTATTAAATTAAATCATTAACTTTAACTAAACTTAATTAAAAAATAGGGAAGTATTGAAATAATGTCGTTTGAAAATGAAAAAAGGGATGAAAATGAAAAAAAGGATGAATTAAACATTGATTTTGAGTTACCTGATTTAGGTTTAGATACATCAACTTCACAAACTCCTCCTTCAACCCCACCTCCTTCAATTCCGCCACCAACATCAGCGCCAGCACCCTCAATCCCGCCTCCAACCCCTCCTCCTCCTACTTCTGAACCCCTATCCCCCCCAACGCCTACGCCAGCACCTCAAGCTCCTGCTCCCGTTCCTGCCCCCGCTCCATCACCCCCTATCCCATCAGGTCCCTCACATGAAGAATACGATAAATTAATTTCTGAATTAAAAGAAAAAGAAAATTTAATTAATCAATTACAAAATCAAATTAATGAATTACAAAATCAAGTAAATAATTTAAATAATCAGAGTTCTACCTTAAATTCCCAATTACTTGAAAAAGATACTCAAATAAATCATTTATCAAATGAATTAAATAATACCAAAGCATCCTTAGAAGCAGCACAAAATCAAATTAGTCAACTTAGTGCTGAAAAAGCACAATTAGAAGCTCAAATCGGTCCCTTGCAAGAACAAATTTCTCAATTACAAATGCAAAATCAACAATTAAGCGGACAAATAGCACCTTTACAACAGGAGATCGCAAAATTAAAACAAGAAATATCATATAAAGATAAAAGAATACAGGAATTAAAAGAGCCTAAAGCTGTTATGACACCCTCTCTCGCTCAAGGTTTTGGTGCTTCTTCTTCACCTTCCGTAAGTCCGTCATTTGGATCAACTCCTACTCCTACTACAACCTCTCCAGGTGTTGGATCATCTCCAGGAATATCTGCCACCCCCACACCTTCAGTTGGGCTGGGAACTGGAAAAAGACAATGTCCAAATTGTGGTGCATCTGGCTTTGCAATAAAAGAAGTAGAAGATAGATCTAAGATCATTAGTTATATTCCCAAACCCATATATGCTAAGAAAAGAGTTTGCACTAAATGTGGTTATGAATTTTAAATAAAAAGATTTTCTTTAAAGAAATTTAAAGTTTTTATTTTTCTTCTTTTACTTTTTTTCAAATAATAGATATTTGAATTATTTAAAAATTACATCAAAGAAAATAAAATAAAAAAAATTATATATATCATAATTTTATAAAGATCTCAACTCGGAAACTGAGAATAAAATTATTATTTTTATATTGATTAATTATGTCCGTAATTGAACAAGAACTTTTTGATTCAAGAATTACAAGAAAAAGAGCTATAGGGACAATTTTATTGGCAGGGCTTCTTATATCCGCTTTTGCTTTTTCAACTGCTCTTTTTAGTTTAATTTTAGGAACCCAAAGGTTAACTCCTAATGAAGAATTAGCAAATGCTGAACAAGAAGATGCAATATTGGTAAATATTCCAAGTCCATATAATTTGGAAGATTTATTATCGTTTCTTGATCAAGATTCTTTAGAAACATTAATGGATATGTTTGATGGAAATATTGATAATTTAAATCTGGCAGCTTATGCTGCATTATTGGGGGCTTTATTATATTCAGATGAACCTGTTTTTTATGTATATAATTATGATGATTTTAATAATATGTCAGATGTGTTATGGAAGTATGAATCATTTGATAAATTTAATGGAGATGAATGGGAATGTACATTTCCCAGAACTCTGCATAATTTCATTAGCTTAACAGAATATTATAATTCATATTCCAGTTTAGATCTATTAAAAATAAAAATGCCCTTGGAACCAGATGAGGGAGCTAATTCTATGGTAATACCTTCTTTATTTCCAAATCCTTATATAATTGAAGGAAGCTTTGATGCTGATACTTTAGATCCTAATTCTGTTGTCCTTTATAAAACCAATATGAATTCGACAACTGTAGATCTAAATTTTTATTCCAGTGATAATGTAAATATGTCATATGAATTATTCGGTTTAAAATTACCCTCTAATGAGGAAATTAATAATTCTGCAGTAGACGAATCATATACTCCAAGTGCCATCAAAAATACTTATCTTCAATTACCTCCAGATATTCCTACTTATATAAATACACATCCCAATTTCAAAAAACATTATGATATTTTAAATTCTATAATAAAACCGAGTGATAATGCTTTTCAGGTGGCAAATAAAATAAGAAATTATTTGCAAGATAATTTTACTTTTGGTTTTGATGCATATCAAAGTGATCCGCCTCAGGATGGCGAAGATACAGTAGAATGGTTTTGCGAGAAGGAAGAGGGACTATGGTCCGATTTTGCTTCTGCTTTTTGTGTATTTTGCAGAGCCTTTGGAGTTGCAAGTAGATTTATTAACGGATTTAATAGTAGAAATATTGAAGAGTTTTATGATAAGGAAGAAGCTACTAATGGATTCACAGTTAAATATAAAAATATGTATAACTGGGCGGAAATTTATATTCCTACTGATACCTCTGGGAATGGATACTGGGTTCAAATGGATATCTTATATGATAGTTTCGGCTCAGGAGGAAATCCATTTACTGAAGAGGAATTTCATATAACTGTAGAGAGTAATTTTACAAGCGGGAATAGAGGCTCTATAGCCCAAATTAATGCAACTTTAACTTCTCCAACTGCTTCAGTTGAGGGCAGAAAGGTAACTTTCACTGATACCACTTCAGGAGTCACACTTGGAGAGGCAACTACGAATAATAAAGGTGTTGCTTCTATTCTCGTTAATATTGATAATAATCAAGTTATAGGACCTCATCTTATTAAAGCATCCTACTTTTCCGCTATTAATTATACTACATATGTAGTTTATGGGCCAATAAGAGTTAATTTATTATCATTATTTCCGAATGAGGTAAATAGATCAATAACTAATAGTACTCATATAAACGGATATGTTGATGACCCTATAAATGGACAAAGAGTAAAAAATGCAACCGTAGAGTTTGTTTTACTCAATAAAGATACAAAAATTAAGCAAATTAATCCCTTTAATATTTTATATATGGATACTGATGAGAATGGTATTTTTGATACGGATCTTTTAATACAACCGCATATTCCTAATGGAGAATATCTCGTTAGGGTCGATTTTAATGGATCTTGGAACGCTCAACCTTTAGCTGCTGGTATTGTGGAAGATTCAAGTAATATTTTACCATTAAATATTACAAGTAAAATTGAAAAAAGAGTATTCTTATATTTAGATAGTTATTCATCGCAGCAAACAACTTTACCAAAAAAATCTCGGTTTAATAGTTTAAACATCACTGTATATGTTAAAGATGGCTCTGGAACTCCATTATCAGGAGAATTAGTAGAATTTTTTGATCTTACAAATAATTCTAAAATTGGTGAAAAGTATACAAATTCAAATGGGAGTGCTTCTATTTTATATAATATAGGTAATAATCTAGTTTCGGGCCCACATTTAATCTCTGCTAAGGTTGGAGGGATTAAAAATTATTCTTATTTTGTTTTAAATGAAACTCCGAATTTAGTAATTATCTCTGGGCCAACTCCGAATATTATTAACAGAACGGGTTCGGGAACTACTCAATTTTCAATTGCGGGACAATTGGTTGATGCTCAAAATGGGAAACCTATTCCAAAAACTCAAATTAAAGTTTTACTTATAAAAAATGGTTATGACAATTCTACTTATCTTGTTCCAAATGAAGCTTATCCCTATTTAACGGGAATAGACGGGAAATTTAATTTAACATTTGGAGTGGCGTCTAATACACCGCCGGGGAATTATTCAATATTGGTCAAATTCACGGGAAATTATAATAGATTAGATAATATATATTATCCTTATAATTTCAGCTTAAATAATTTATCTTGTAATCGGACTGCTTCAAATGAATTACAAATTGATGCACCTGATATTTTTATATTTAATTTATGGATTAATGGTACAACTACAGATGATTATAATAATCCCGCCGTCTCAATAGGTTCTAAATTAAATTTTACCGTTTATCTTCAGTGGGGTGTATCTCCTATTGCCGACGGAGAATGGGTTGATTTCTTTGATTTAACTTCTAATAAATCTATAGGATCTTCCCAAACAACTAATGGATATGCTTCATTAATATACAATGTAGATAGTAGTCTAAATGCAGGACCTCATTTAATATATGCAGAATGGAATAATAAATATAATTATTCCTACTATATCATTAATTCAAGTATTACCATTGATTTGTATATTTGTCCTATTCCGCCTATTGTTAATCGAAGCGGAAGTTTAGGAAGAGAATTTCAGATTATTGGATACATTAATGATAGTAATACTGGTAAACCAATCAAATATACTGAAATTGAAATTAGAATGTTTGATTTAAATCATAACGATGCTTCATTTTATTTAACAAAAACCTCAGGATCATTACAATGTGGTGAGACTGGATTCATAAATTTAACATATATCGTTTCAAGCTCCACTCCTGAAAATAATTATACTTTAGAAGTATGGTTTAATGGAACCTTTCTATATTCTCCACCATATAACGATTTTAATTCACACAATTTTTATTTAACGTCTTTTAAAGCATTTTCAGTTGCATCTGTTTGTCCAAATCAGCTAAAGGTTCTCGATCCCTATAATATAAAGATTTATCTTTCTGTTGATGGTCAGCCTACTAGAGCCAGTTATGACAATGCTAATCCCCCTGGAACTTATAAAAGAGGTGATAACTTTACTTTAACAGTATGGATTACCCAAAGTGGTATAAATGTAACTACCGGAACTGTGAGAGTTTATGATATATTTACTACTCCAACAAGTTTAATTGCCCAATATACTTTTAAGGGAAGTGATAGAGGAAAGCACACATTTACAATAAATACTACTGACTGGATGGCGGGATTACACAAATTAGTTGTTAATTGGTCAATTTATTCGACATCTAATTACACCTTTATTGTTATAAATGAAACTTTAAATATCTACGGAAATCTTAATAATTTCGTAATTACTAGAAATATCGAAAGTTTCACTGTTAGCGGAATTTTAAAAAGTCAGTCAAACTCATTAAGAGGTTTAGAGATTAATTTAAATCTTTTAAATGAAACTCATGGGAATGTAACTCAATACTTAATAATGAGCGGAAATAGAATTATTACAATAAATGATGATGGGACCTATCAATTTAATATTAATTCGATCTCTTTATCATGTCCTCAAGGAATATACTATATTCGGGTTGATTTTAACGGAACCATTAAATATCCTGGAGTTAATTTATATAAATATATGATAACAAATAGTAGTATTCTATTACAAATAAATATCACTGCAAGCTCAAATCTTAACCCCGATACTTATTGGACAGAACATGAAGATTTAGCTCCTGATAAATGGATTGCTGGAGATATATTCCATGCAAATGGAACATTATTATGGGATAATGGAACTGCTATGGCAAATATGTATGTAAATGTTACGGTAAAATTACTTGATGG
>CAZVTX010000021.1:0-20708 GCA_964629395.1 uncultured archaeon | reverse complement strand
TTATTAAAAGCAGAAATTACGAGAATGCATCAAAATTTAATTTATCCTATAATGTTAAAAAATTATGATATAATTTATTTTGCTCTCAGTGGAGGTCCTGGTTATGGAGATCCTCTTGAACGTAAGTTAGAGCTTGTTAAAAAAGATCTTGATGACGAGATATATACTAAAGATATTGTATATAATGTATACGGAGTAGTTGCCAATTATGACGATGAGAAAATGGAATGGATAATTGATGAAACGGCTACTAAAAAAAGACGAGAGGAAATAAAATTAGAGAGAAAAGAAAAATCCATGACTTTTGAAGAATTTTGGGAATATGAACGTAAAAAATTAATAGAAAACAATTTGTATGAAGCAGTTCGGAGTATGTATAGAGAAAGTTTAGAATTATCCGAAAAATGGGCTGAAGAGTTTTTAGAATTTTGGAAATTACCGAATGATTTTAAATTTAAAGATGAGGTGGATGAAAATGAATGAAGATAAAAAAACTTTAGAGAGGATGATAAAAGGGGAATTAACTTGGGAAGAATTAAAACCTATAATTAGTGATAAAAAAGATCCAAATCGATTTGATAAAATAATAGAAATATTACAAGAAAAAGTGTCTTGGGATGAAAAAATTTTACTTCCTCTGCATGAGCATCTCTATATCGTGGCTAAGAATGGAGAAAGGATCGTAAAATGCGATTGTGGTTTTGAATTTGGAAATTATAGAGAAAATTGGAAAACCAAATGTAGAATTCGTTTAAGAGATATTTTTGAATCTTTAGAAGAACTTTATCCTAAATATATGAGCAGTCATCCGGATTGGATGGAATTGAGAGAATTTTATTGCCCGAATTGTTTTACATTACTTGATACTGAGTCAGTGCCGCCTGGATATCCCGTAATATTCAACTTTTTACCGGATATCGATACTTTTTATGAAAAATGGCTTGGTAGAAGAGCCCCAGACAAATAGTATCACGCAGAATTAACGATTGTTAGCATTAATTTTTTCAAATAGATATTTTTTTTATATTATACAAATTTGTTAATATGATTAACTTTTTTAAAAATTAAATTTTTTGTTGATTGATTTTAAAAAATTTTTAAAATTTTGGAGGGAATTTTCTTGGAAACAGAAAAAATTAATGAAAAAGAAGAAAAAATATTATCAACTAAAGAAGCTTTAATATATGGGCTTCCAAATTTAGGATTATATTCAGTTTTTAGCGTTTGTATATCATTTACGCTAATTTTTTATATTAATATCTTAGGTCAGCCGCCAATAATTGCAGGAGGACTATATTCAATTGCTTTATATATTTATGCTTTTGTTTGCCTTTTCGGAGGAGCTTTAAGTGATAAAATCGGAAAACAAAAAGTTTTATTAGTATCAATTCCAATCGTGGCAATTGCATTCATATTAATGTGGTTTCCGCCAATTCCGTCGACCACCTTCGGTGAACCATTTATTCCTTTAGTGATTTGGTTAGCAATCTTTATATTAACATTTAGAATTTTTGTAGGATTTTTTCAGCCAACTCTTTATTCTTACTTGCCAGAAATTAGTACAGAACAGCAAAATAGAATTAAAACATCTATGATTAATATGATGATGACTATCTTGGGTACAGTCATTGGAGTAATAATTCCGATAATCTTAATGGGAGAAAATACCGAAAATTTATCCCGAGATGATCCTGATCTTTTTTATCCCAATTCCATAGAAGGTAGAACCATTTTTGCTCAAATCCAAATTTTAACAGTAATTTTAGGCATATCCTTCATAATACTCGGTTTTTTTATGATTTGGAGAATAAAAATCCCTGAAAAGAATCAGAAATCGAATAATTCTAAAGTGAAAATATTGGATAATTTAAAGAATCCAATAAAAGATCGTAATTTTAGATTATTTTTAATTGCATTTTTTCTTTTTTGGATTCCTTTCGTTGCTTTTCAATATCTTATAATCCCAATGGGAACTTTTCTAATTCAATTAAGAGGGTCAGAATTTTATATTATGGGGGGAGTATCTTTATCATTTGCAGCGATTTCATTTATTATTTGGAAAAAGATATCCAAAAGGTTTGGCTTAAAGAAAACTATGATGATTTGCTTAATATATGCTGCTTTTTCATTTTCTCTCGTATTAATTCTTTTAGTTCCTATGCCCCATGAAGTTATTTTCGGAATAGGACTAATTCTACTTTCACTTTGTTTATCGTCGCTAGTAGGAACAATGATTTTTCCTTTTGCAATCATGGCAGAATTAATTGATGCTGAGGAACAAAAAACAGGGAAAAATTTAAGCGGATCCTATTCGGGCGCTTTTACAATGACGGGTTCATTAGCATCTGGGACCGCTATGGGAATTATTTCTATTTTTTTAGAAATTTTCGGTTCTGAGGCAGGAATATCTTATGGATTTATTCTTACTCTAGGTGCTTTATTTATTATAATTTCAATTCTAATATTCAAAAAAATAGAGTTAAAAAATAAAGAATAGAATTATTTTAATTTTCCTTCTCTTTTTAAATATTCCGCAAATTCTTTTTCTTTTTGTAAATGAATCATGTGGAGCTTCTTTTTCTTTTCATACCATTCCTTACCGTCTAATGGGAAATATTTTAATGCAATAATTCCAATTATAAGACAAATGATTGGTACAATTGTAAAAGCGAGAATAACACCCGTAGCCACTGAAAGCGGCTGTTTTGAAGGATCAGCGATACCTTTTTTGTATCCATAAAATTGGATAATCATTAAAAATGCCGCACGACCTATAGAAACCGCGGGTTTTGTTAATAATGCATTAACTCCGCTATAAGTCGTTTCTCGTCTTTTTCCGGTTAATAATTCATCATTATCGATGCAATCTGCCATTAAAGGTTGACTTAAAAGCATGAACCCAATTAAACCAAATGACATAGCAGCCAAAGGTGCAAAAAAGAAAGAAAAAGGCATTTTATGTTCTTGATTAACATTAAGTCCCAAACCAAGTATTAATGTTGCTAAAAAACCGATTATTGCTACAAACGCAGTTATTATCATTAGTTTTTTTAAGCCGTATTTTTCGATATGCGTATTCAGCCAAAACACCGAAATTGCTAAGATCAAAATAACAATCAAAAATAAAACAACATTGAGAGTATTCATCGAAAAATCGATAAGATAATCAAATAAAAAGATGAAATAACTGGTAATTATATTTTGCATGACGACCATGGCAAAAATAGCGATTTCAACAATAAGAAATGGTTTATTTTTAAATGTCTCCTTTATACTTTCAAAAAATCCCAGTGATTCTTCGAGAACCGTATATTTATTCTCTTTAATGTAATAACTCGATAGATAAATGATAATACCAGATATTATCCCTATTATAATCATTGCAATTCTAAAACCTTCAATATCAGGAACTTCACCTAAATATGTTAGGGGAACAAGTAATACGCCTATCGTTCCTATGGCTCCAAGAAATGTAGCATAAATCATTATACTCCCTCTTTCCTTCGCAGTTATTGCCATTTCAGCAGGCATAGAATAAAAAATGAGCCCCATCATAGAATAAACAGTATCAAAAACGAACAGCATAAGTAGATGATTCAAAAATAATAATTCTTGAACATTAATGAAGGGATACCAAATCCAGATGAATGTCAACACATAGATTATTGACCCATATCTTAAATATGGAATCCGCCTTCCCAATTTAGTTTTAGTTTTATCTTGAGCAATCCCGATTAATGGATCATTTATTGCATTCCAAACAATAAAAAGCATCCATGATAAAGCCATTGAAGCAGGAGTTATTGCCGTAGCTTTTAAATAAAATATATCAATTGCACCCAATCCAATACCGGAGATTAAACCATGGGCAGAATTAGAAGCACCATACGCTATTTTAGCACTTACCGGAATTTTTTCTTCAAGTTCAACGTCTTCTTTAAACATTATATTCTTATCAATTTAATTAAAATTAAGAGAAAAAATAATTCAATATAATTAAAAATTATGAGTAATTTCTCTCGGAAATTCTTAAATTTATCAAAAAATTAAAGGCATTATGAATCTATTGATTAAAGATGGAATCATTATTGATGGAACCAGTTCTTCTCGTTTTAAAGCAGATATATTAATTAAGGACGAAAAAATTCATAAAATCGCACAGAATATTGAGCAAAATGCAGATCATATAATAAATGCAAATGGAAAGATAGTATCACCAGGATTTATTGATATGCATCACCATGGAGATTTAATGATTCTTGAGGTTCCAAAGGCGGAATCGTCAATAATGCAAGGCTGCACTACTTTAGTAGTCGGCGTGTGCGGCTTAAGTTTAGCTCCCTCAAATGATTTAATTAAAGATTATTATCAAAATTTTGTTTCCAATGCATTTGGAATGAAAGGAATTCATCTCTATAATAATTTTCAAGATTTATTTGATGCTATTTTGAAGAAGGGAATTTCACCTAATCTTGCCTTTTTCTTGCCTCATGGAAATGTTAGAGGTATGATTATGGGCTTAGAAACACGGAAAGCAAATGATCAAGAAATAAAGCAGATGAATGAAATCGTTAAAGAAAATATGGAAATGGGAGCTTTTGGCTTATCTACAGGATTAATATATCCTCCAGGATCAGTTACCTCAACAGAAGAAATTATAGAATTATGCAAAATTATAAGAAAATATGATGGAATATATGCATCACATATGAGAAATGAAGGTACTGGTGTCGTAAGCGAAGGAATGAACGAGCTAATAGAAATTTGTAGAGAAGCTGGTGTTCAAGGTCAAATCTCACATTGGAAGGCAGGAAGTGCTTTTGCATGGAAATTAACAGATTTAATGATAGAAAACATCAGAAAAGTAAGAGAAGCGGGACTTGAAATATATGCAGATATGTATCCTTATGAAGAATCCAGTACATCCCTAACCGGAGCACTTCTGCGACCTTGGGTCTATGAAAATTTTAATGAAAACCTCACAAATCCCAAAACAAGAAAAAGAATTATTGAAGAAACCTTAGACCTTTTTTTTGAAAACTTTCTTTCCGACTTACCCTGGTATATTAGGATCATTCCTAAATCCCTTTTAAAGCATTTAATTTTTTATGCTGCCAAAAAGAGCGTGAGAATTATTAGCGTTGCCTATAATCATCAAGTAGAGGGACTATTCTTAGGGGAAGCATTAAATAAATTATATTCTAAAAAAAAATTTGTTGACGCATTATTAGATTTTATGAGAGATGAAGAAGGCTCTATAATGATTTCTATGAAACAAATGTCAGAGAAAAAAAGTATTTTAAAGTTAATAAAAGAAGATTACGTTTGCATTGGCTCAGATGGTTTTTTGGTAAAAGATGCAAATACGCATCCCCGATCATATGGTACATTCCCTAAAATCTTAGGAGATTATGTAAGAAATAAAAGATTATTTACTTTAGAAGAAGCCGTATATAAGATGACGGGTTTGCCCGCAAAAATCCTAAAATTGAAAGATCGCGGTATAATTAAAGAAGGTTATTATGCAGATCTTGTTATTTTCGATGAAAATAAGATTATTGATAAGGCAAATTATCAAAATGGGCGTCAATTTCCAGAAGGAATAGAATATGTCATTATCAACGGAGAAATTACCGCCAAAAAAAATAACCATACTGGTGCCTTAAAAGGGAAAATATTAAAACATTATCGTCCCGATTAAATCTTTTTAAATTAAATATCATAAGAGAATTGATTAAAAAATAATTTGTAAATATTATTATATATTCTTAAACTAAATTAATAAATATAAGTTAATTTTAAAATTAATTTATCTTTAACTTATTATAATTTCAGACAACATAAACGGTGTAAAAATAAATTGTCACTAAAAGAATTTACTAAGGAAATATTCACCAGATATGGTCTTACTGAAGATGATATTAATATATATTTAGTATATTTACGTGTTCCAAGAGCTACAATTAGCGAAGCTTACATTACACTTTCAGAAGACCATCCCGATCTTACATTAGAAAAAGTAGAAGAGATAACTAAAAAGCTCGATGAAAAGGGGTTTGTAAAAATAATTCCGGGATTAGTCGAAAGAGTAATTCCGTTAGAGCCTTATTTCGAGCTTTTTACAAAAGAATCTGAAGGTTTCCGTAATGAGATTGCAAAAATAAAAGATGCAGTATTAGCGGATCAATCAAGTCGTTTTGAAAAATTGGAGCAAATTCAAGACAAAGCATTAAATGAAATAGATACTGCAGTATCAGAACAAATTAAAGCCTTTTTTGATGACTCGGACGCTAAAAATAAGGATAAACAAGAAAGAATTGAAAAAGCTAAAAATAGATTCACAGAAACCTCAAAGACTTTAGAAAAAGAATTGCATGAGAATATTGAAAAAGATTTTAGTGAATTAAAAAAAGACATTGAGGAGTTAATAAAAGAACTTGATACAAT
Organism: uncultured archaeon; assembly: GCA_964629395.1. GTDB lineage: Archaea > Asgardarchaeota > Lokiarchaeia > Sigyniarchaeales > SOKP01 > CAZVTX01. The sequence goes on along the minus strand of CAZVTX010000021.1, from coordinate 14,261 downwards.
TACTGGAGATCAAGAAACTGATTCTAAAACTCAAGAATCAAATATTCATAACATTTTTAATGCTTTAAACTCCGATTTAAAAAGTATATCTCAGTCATTTGTTAGCGATAATGAATCGGCAATAGATAAGGCAAAAGATGATTTAACAAGATTAATCTCAGACCTCTTAGATGATTTTACTAAAAGATTGGATAATCTCGAAAAAGAGATGAAACAACAGCTTGATGATCATGTGGAACGCCATAAAAGCATCGCAAATGAACTTAAACCAAAAATGGAACAAATTCTCGAAAAATATCTTGAAAGAATGGATAAAGTAATTACAGATTTAAAAGAAAGAATCTCAAAATTGCTTGGTGAACATATAGAATTTATAAATAAAACTACAAAGGAATTAGAGTCGAAATTAGGAGAGAAATTAGATAATCGTCATAAGATTTTAATTGAAAAAGTTAATGAATATAGAAATAAAGCAAGATCAATGCTTTCTACTTATTTGGAGGAAGCTAATAGATTCAGTGATTTTGCCGAAGATTTAACAAAAATAGGATTGTTTTTCACTAAAAAGAAAAAATCTAAATTTCGAGGTAGATGGACTCGAATAGAAGAGGGCGTAGCGAGTATTTCGAGAACATATGATGAGAATTTCTTATCCGATTGGAATGAATACATTGATGATACTAAAAATACTACTAATGAATTAAAAAATGATATTGCAACTGTAATTGCAAATGAAAATCAAGTTATAAAAACTGAAACTGAAAATTTGGATAAAAGGGCTCAAGATACAATATCAGCTGAGTTAGAATCATTAGCGGCAGATTTATCAGGAGAAATTGATAACACCTTACAGTCAGGCATTAAAGATTGCTCAGATACCACAATTAAATTAAAAGATTCTTTGAGTAATTCAAAGAACCAGCATCATAAACAATATAATGATGCAATAAATCGTCATAAAGAAGATTCATTAAGACATTATACGAGTTTTGACTCAGATATTAAAGGGAAGAATGAACGTTGGGTTAAAGACGTGGATATGAAATTTGAAAATGGAAAGAGAGAGATTACTTCAGAAATAGATAAACAAATAACTAATATTAAAAATTATAATTCAAAGCAGAAGAAAGTTATTGATGATCGTGTTAATAAAATTAGATCTGACTTTGACAATTCTAAAAAGATAACTTCCGATAAAATTGATGCAGAAATTAAACTTTGGGATGAAGAATCGGCAGATCTAAATAAAATGATAAGTGATATGCTTGAAGATCATAAGAATAAGTATAAAGAAAACGCTACGACATTGCAAAATAGTCTTTCTAATACTACCCGTGATACAATTCAAAATGTTAAAGATGCAATTGCCGATTTTACTCTTCAATTTATGACTTCAATTGATGATGCAACGGAATTAGCGGAAACAAATGAGGAAAAACTCACAGATATCCATAAAGCTTCTTCTCAAATTCCCGAAATTGCCGAAGTTACTACATGGCATACCGTAGGGAGAGAAGCTCTTATTAATGCTATTAAAGATGCAATTTTGAGAACAAAATCTTCGATTATAATCGTTACTCCTGTCGTAATTCCGGAAATTCTGCAATTCATTTCTGAATTTGCGTTCCAAAAGAAAACTGCCCGCTTTATGCTTACAAGTCATTTTGATATGCAAACATACGGTAATATAATTCAAAAAATGCAACAATTAGGGAATATTCAATTCCGACAACTCTCTACTGCGGGAGAATTTTATGCTGTAACCCGTGATGCAGAAGAAGTAATCATTTGTCCTGCAGCAGATAAAGAATCTGAAATGATTTCCATAGTTAGCAATCAACCTATGTATAGTAAATTATATTCAAGCTTTATAGGTCCAATATTTCAAGCGAATTCGAGACCTATTAAATAGAAGTGTAAAAAAAATATTTTTTCTTTATTTTTATTATATTCCTTTAAAAATCAAATTAAAAAGTTTTAATCCCATTTAGGTTTCTTTACCGAATCATCATCATCTTCCGTGTGAATCCTCTTTAAATCAATATCGGAGAATCCGGGTAATTCATTTATTAATAATCGCATAGCATTCTTTACATCCTTAGACGAGGTGATAAATCTTCCTACTATTAAGATATCTGCATTCATTTCTATAGCATATTTCGCAGTTCTATGATCAATTCCTCCAGCTACAGCGACTAAAACACGATCTCTTCCGGATGCCAGCTTTTTATCCTTATAAAATTCTTTTATTCGGGGAATATTTTGCCAAGCTCTTTTTTGTGCCTCATCACTATTAGCATTACCGAGTTCCACATCAATCGCACGATGAAGAATTATTACATCAGGGGTTTGTTTTAATTTTTTCAGCTTCTCAATCGGATCCTCTAATTCCATAGTATCTACAAAAGCATAGATTCCTAAACGCTGTGCTTCAAGGATAAATTTATCAATTGAAGAGGGAGATGCCAAGCCAGAGCAAACAACAGCATCAGCAGTGGCATCAAATGCAAAATCTACTTCAAGTTTTCCTACATCTAAAGTTTTTAAATCTGCAACTATAAATTTATCTTTAGCAATCTCTCTGATTTTCTGTATAGCCTCAACACCATATTTTTTTAAGAATGGTGTTCCAATTTCTAAAATGATTCTATCACTTTTAGGTAATTCTTTAACTACTCTTAGATGATGTGATAAATCAGGATGATCTAATGCAACTTGAATATAGGGAGGTCTCCATAGCCTTGGGACACGTAATCCTGCAACAGGATGTTTTGCTCTATCTTTATCATAGAAGATTTTCTCAATTGGAGGATAACCTTTTAATGCTCGTTTTAAAGCCAATTTTACCGCGCCATAATTATACTGATAAATCTTTCTATAATCATTAGCTTCGGGATGAATAAAAACGCTTACAATTATTAACCATTGATCAAGCTTTTCTAATGGAATAATTCCTTCCTCAACAGCATCGGCAACACCTTTGGCTATGGCAGCTTGAGCGGGACCAAAAATTTTATTAGCATCTTCCATATTTCCTACGGTTACTTTTGGAATTATTAACGTATAAGGTTTAGGTACCAAATTAGGGCGTATACAGGCTAAAAGTCCGCCATGTCCTATACTTGGGGAGCTAATCGCATTAGCGAAAGCAATTCCTATCGGGCCATCCTTAGAACCAATCATTAAATCTAAATGTGCTAAATCTGGAGCTTCTCCAACTAATGCCTCTCCGACAAAATAATCAACCATAAAGCATCATCATAGTGTTTTTAATGGAAAATTTATTTCTTTTATTATTTATTAATTTAAGTATTTTATAGATAATACATTCAATCCTATTTAATACAAGTTTACAATGAGTTATTAATATATTCCTAAATCTAATAATATTTTATGAAATTAAGAAAAATGAAATAGATTTTTATTAATCTTGACCATTTATTGGAGCTTCCCCGCCATTTTTAATATCCGGAAGCTCATCGGGAATTTGGAATGCTTTGATTAATGTCTCAATACTTCCTTTTTTACGAAATCTTTCCTCATAAAAAATCGGAATCTTTAAATCAAGGACTTTAGAAGCAGATTCCTCCTTGTCTGACACATATAATTCAAGCCCTTGTACCTTTCCCTCTTTAATAATTAATCTGGTTGAATAATTAGCGTCTCCAAAAAATGTGAAGCCTCTATTAAGTTGACCCAATTTTACCTGATTTATAACTTTTTTTTCCTCTTGAATAAATTTTTCCACTAATTCTTCGTCTGTATATATATTTGCACCTATTATCATAAATCTCCGATGAAATCCTTCTATTTTAGGTAATTCACCAATAATTTTTATTGCTCTATTAATATTTAATCCTTCATGAACGCATAATTCTCTATCATCTACTTCCGGATTACTTGGTAAGGGAATATCATCCTTCTTTATTGCCTTAGCACGTCCACCACTAAGAGGTTTTTCCATTACTTCTTTAAAAATATCAGAATTTTTATCATATTCATTAAGAAAAAAAATTCTATAGAATAATCTCAATTGTTTTCTAAAGAGTCTCGCTATAATTCCGCCATATATTTGAAGTTTAAGGGAACTCTTTTTTCCGTTATATGTCCAAATTCTTTTAGAGTCATGATCAATAAGAATAAAAACCTTATCTTCTGAAATAATATCCTTAACAAAATTTCCCTCAATAACTTCTAAAGCTTCCATATAGGGGGATTCGTCTAAGGCAATAACTTCGAAAACTTGCATATATTTTTAATATTGGTATTTCTTTTTATATTAATATTATAAAATAAATTCACTATTTTTTTATTTTGCTAAAATTCAAATTTCAAAAAATATTTATGAAATTATATATTTTATCTATTAACTTTCTCTTCAAAAACAATAGAGAATCAAGATGTCAGAAAAACGTACATATAAATTAAACATATCCGGAGGAAAAGAAGGTCCCGGAAAGGGTCTCACAAAACCAGTCGAAATTGATGAGAAAAAATTTCGATTTTTTGAAGGTAAAAAAATCGGAGATATTATTAATGGAGGCTTAATTGGTTTTTCTAATTATGAATTTAAAATTACCGGAGGCAGTGATTCAAGCGGATTTCCAATGAGGAAAGATGTTCATGGACCCGTAAAAAAAAAGATATTAGTTTCAAAAAGAAGTGTTGGATATAGACCAAAAAGAAAGGGTGAAAAACGGAGAAAAACTGTTCGAGGTAATGAGATAACTTCTGATATGGTACAGATTAATTTAGTGGTTGTTAAATATGGGGAGGCGGAATTATTTTCAAAAAAGGAGGAAGATAAAGAGTAGGTGAAGTAATTAATGGTAAAAGTTAAAAAATGCTCTTTCTGTGGCTATGATATCCCTATTGGCAGAGGTTTTATGTATATTAAAAGAGATGGAACAATCTTGAATTTTTGTACCAATAAATGTAAAAAAGCTATGTTAATATATAAAAAGAATCCCCGAAAAACCAGATGGACCGCTTATTATGGTCAACATTAAAAATTTAAATCTTTTTTAGTTAAGTTTTTGATTCCTTTTATCAAATTAAAATTGAAATTTTCCTTATTTGGTAATCTTTTTAATTAAATTACTAAAAATTTATTGTAATCTGGGGAATTTTAAAAGATCATCAATAAGATCAACATGAGATACGATCATTCTTTTACAGCAAAATCTCTTAATACCAAGTTTTTCAAAGGCTTCTTCTGCAGATATTCCCTTTTCAATTAGATCTAAATAAGGTTGATAAATATGAGCAATTAATTTTCCACAAGAAAAGCAGCGGATAGGTATTATCATAATTTAAATAAACGTTAGATTCTAAAAAAATTTTTACATTTTACCGGTAAAATAAAAATCAAAAATTTTATTTTCTATTGATAATTAAGAATTATATCGATTGATCGATGATTTATGAAAATATATAAAATATATTTGAATGAGATAAAATGTCATATATAAAATTTAATTTACCGGATGAATTGAAGAAAGAAATAATTAATGTAATTGAAAAAATTGCTGATGCCAAAGACAGTAAGATCAGAAAGGGTATGAACGAGGTAACTAAATCAATAGAGAGAGGAAACGCCAAATTTGTAGTGATGGCAGAGGATGTAAATCCTCCTGAGATACTGTTTCATATTCCCTTGTTATGCGAAGAAAAAGGAGTCCCTTATGGTTATATACAAAAAAAATCTACTTTAGGAAAAACTGTTAAAATTAATGTTGCTACATCGGCAATTGCAGTAGAAAATATTGGAACCGGAAATGAAGGTATTTTAGAAGAAATTATAAAAAAAATTGAAGCTGTTAAAAAATAAATATAGTGAGTTTAAAATATGGTTAAACTTGATAAATCAAAAGGTGTAGTTGTAGAAGATTTATCTATACCTGCAGAAACAATCCAAATTATCGGAAGAACAGGTCTTACTGGAGAGATAACTCAAGTTAAAGTAAGAATTCTAGAAGGAAGTGATAAAAACCGAATTCTCACAAGAAATATCAAAGGTCCCGTAAAATTGGGAGATATTATTGTTCTTCGAGAAGTAGAACGAGAAGCCAGAAAAATTAGGCGTTAAAATAATAAAAATTGTTTTATTTCTTTTTAAAATAACCCAATAAATCTAGATTTTCGCTAAATTCTTTTTGTAAAAATTCTTTTAACGCCAACCTAATACACTCAGAACGATTTCGAATAATCCTCAATTTGATTAATTTCTCGATATTTTCATCGTAAATATCCGGAATATTGATTGTAATATTTTTCATTGGTACTCTTTTATTAGTATTTTCCTTTTCCAATTTCATCCCTCTTGATTTTGGAATAAATTATGAGCAATTTAATTTTATAAAATGATATATTAAATATTTTTTTCAAATATTATAAGCTCTTAATTTATTCCTCTCTTTCTTGAATAAATTATATTAAGTTGTCTTATTATATAAAATTATCTCTATTTTTAAAGAAATGAGCAGAATAAATAAAAATAATTCAATTTAGTGAACGAAAATTTTGTACTTTTTGAATTTGGATGAAAAAATTTTATTTTAAATTTAGAGTCTTTCTTCTTTTTTAATATACCGCCCTCTTGATTCGATAATTTCTATATTTTTAATAATTTCGTCTGCATCAGATCTTCCTTGATTTTTATATTCCTCTTTATAGCCTTCTATAAAAGCATTAAAACATAATTTAAAGTCATTTCCGTGTGAAGATATTAGAACACGTTTAAATAAATGGAGATCTACACTTTTATCCTCAATATCATCAGAATAATCATGTAATCCAAAATCTATTAGAAAAATATCTTTTTTATCGGTAATTATAATATTACTTGTTGTAATATCTCCATGTATATGACCATTTAGATGAAGAACTGCAGTTATTTTCCCTATTTTTTTAAAAATATTTTTTTTTTCACTTTCATTTAAATGAGGGATTAAATTTTTTAATTTTTCCCCTGTAATATATTTCATAACAATTGTAGCATTTTTACCATCTATTTCATAAACAGTGGGCACATTAATTCCATATTTTTTCACCTTTATAAGGGCTCTCCCTTCATTTATTGTCCGAGAATTACGTATTATATTATCCAATTGTTCAATTCTATACTTTTTTGGTTTTCGATATTTAAAGATTACCTCTTTTCCGAACCAATAACCATAATATAAATCTGCTTCAGCACCCTTACGAATTAATTTTTCTTTTATAATTTCATTTTCCACTTTTCAATTCCTCCATGGAACAGTTATATTATCCATTCTTTCTTTGGGTTTAATAATTGTCTCGGATAAATCATGGCCGCCCTCAAATTTAAATCTCAAAATACCTGCCCATCCGATCATTGCTCCATTATCTCCTGCATATCTTAAAGGTACTACCTCAAATCGAGCGTTATGCTCTTTGCTAATATATTCAATCATTTCTTGTAATCTTTTATTTGCAGCAACTCCTCCCGTAAGAAGAACTTCCTCCTTTTCAGTGTGAGCTAATGCACGTTCAGTAACTTCCGTTAACATTGCAAAAGCAGTTTCTTGTAAAGAATATGCAACATCATTTAATGTATATTTTTTGCCAAAATTAGGAGATTCGACCAAACGTTTTGCTGCTGTAAAAAGTCCCGAAAAAGATAAATCCATTCCTTTTACTACATATGGTAAAGATAGGTATTTTGAGGATTCTCTAGCTAATTTCTCTACTTTTGGTCCACCAGGGTGCGGAATTCCAACTATTCGTGCAAATGAGTCAATCATATTCCCAATAGGTAAATCCAATGTTTCTCCAAAAATTTGATATCGTCCTGATTCAAACGCGCTTACTATTGTATTTCCACCAGATACATAAAGCGTTAAAGGATCTTCAATATTACACATCAATCTTCCTATTTCTACATGAGCAATACAATGATTCACTGCAACAATTGGAATTTTAAGTAATTGACTTAACATTCTTGCCACCATTGCACCTATTTTTAAACATGGTGCAAGTCCAGGACTTTGACTAAATGCAATCAAATCAATATCTTTTATTGTAATATTAGCTTCTGTAAGTGCCTTATGGATGACACCTTCAAATTCATTTAAATGCTGTTCCTTAACCTGAACGGGATGTAAGCCACCCTCTTTAGGAATATAGACTTTATTCACCAAACTTAAAACATTTCCGTCAAAATCAATTATACCTACTCCAAATGTATGTGCCGTAGATTCTATTCCAAGACAAATTTTTTTCTTTAATTTCATTAATAAAACCCTAAAATTTCAAAAATTAATTATGTTTTTTAGTTTAAAGAATTAATTGTTCTAAAATGAGCGTACAATAAAGAATTTTGAAAAAATGATATTTAATTACTGAGATTTTAATCTCTTTCTTGGAGTTCTCCTTCTTGCACCCGGAATTGTTTTCGCAGCCTTACCTTTGCGTTTAAATATGGTAAAACCACAATTACCGCAAGACCATCGATCATAATGATTTGCTAAAAAATAACCTGGGCCACACCTTTGGCAAAATCGATTTGTTCTAATTAATTTGCCATCTTCAATTTTATAATATTTTGATTGGTTGCATTTCATAATTATCTTGATTTTTCTTTAATTTTTTATTCTTGTTGTTCTTGATTTTGTTCTGTTTCGTAAAAAAGATGTTTATAGGGCTCGCCTTTTTTCTTTAAATCATATATTTGGACCCTTTTATCTTTAGGTAAATTTCTCACACGAATATGAAAAGGTTCATAATATTCTAATTCTTCTTGAGTATCATAAATATAGGCTGTACCGTAAAGAAGAGGTAATCCAAAATATGTCCTTAATTTTTTTACAATTGTTAGGTCTATTTTGCTCCCCTTAATGGCAGCAATTTTTTCTTTGATCTCCAATCTATTTGGAGTACCTTGTCCAAAATGATCCACTTTAAACTTAACTTCTAATCTGTCAATTAAAGGGTTCCTTCGTTCTTCCGTTATCTCTATTTTATAAGTCATGCTGAACTTTATTTGTGTAAATTTAAGATTAATCTTAAGTTATATTAAATAAAAAAATCGTTAAAAAATAAAATTTTGGATTTTTCAAAATTTAAGATGACTCAAAAAATAAAAGAGAAAATAAAATTAATTCTTATCTTTGAGTTAATAATAATAAGTGCTATTATAATCTCTTTTTTTTGGCTGCAGAGTGTACTTATAGGTGTTTTTCTTTTATTATTTATTTATAGTATATTTACAGGAATTATTATAATTATAATATCTATATTATTATTGAAAAAAATTAGAAAAATGATAAAAGAAAATACTTAGAATTCTTCCATTAAATTAATAAAAAGTTTCACTTTCTCTTTGATTTTTTCCGAAACTTCAACTAAAACAATCCCTTGAGGGATATTGATTTTAGCATCCGTTATAGGTGGCTGACCATAAATAATATAATCTTTAACTCCTTCTTTAATTGGAATTTCTAAAACTAATGGTAAAACCAGTAGATCTTCCTCTCCTTCGGTTATTCTAAGGATTGTCTTTTTTTTAGAATTAACAATCTTTTTCAAAACTTGCCAACTTAAAACGGTAATTGTACCTGCAGGGTTTTCAATTTCGATTAATCTTTGAAAAAGTTTACCAAAATTTAATTCTACTGATTTTCTTTGAGTTTTCTCATCAATTATACATAATTTAATGAATTTTTTCAAAAAATCATTTTTTAAAAAATCCATGGTTACTATGTCTCCAACTAAATAGAAGTTTAATTTAAATCCTCTATTTGTAAGTTCTTTAAAAAATCGCTCTACTTTGGGTATAGTCTCTTCCCTTGTTCCAGAAATTAAAGTCCCAAGTGGTTCTGCGAATTTATATCGTTCTTTTATAGGTAATTTTAGATTTTTTAATTTCAGCACCCCATTTTTTATAAAATTCAAGATAATAAGAATTTTAAAAAATTTATATAGGATATTTTAACGTACTCTAAGTGCGTATTTTCCAGGAATCCTTATCTTTAATGCTTCTGCAACTTTTGATTCCTTAGGTTTTATAATATATACTTCTCCGGAAAAATCATCACTTAAAGTGTGGGTTTTACATTTAGGACAAATTGATTCATTTTTGGTTATTAAATGACATGTTTTGCACGCACGTTCTTTCATTTATGCACTCTCCTCCGCTTTTTCTTCATAATATTCTCTTACTTCTTCTTCAATCCATTCTAATTTCCCTAATAATTTTTGTCTCATAGTTAATCCTAATTTTCCGCTCCTACCTGTCCCTAATGATACAGCGATTATCCTCGCTCTAACGGTATCATTAACCTCAAGAATTTTCCCGGTCTCTTTCCCTTGAAATCTATTTGCCATTTGATCAAATGTAATATAATCATCACATATTTGCGATACATGGACAAGCCCATCTAATGGTCCTAATCGTATAAAGGCTCCAAAATCAACAATTTCTACGATATCACCCTCAACAACTTCGGAAACCGTAGGTTTAAAAGTTAAAATTGTGAAAGTAACCTCATGAAATGTATTTGCATTTCCGGGAATTATAATACCAGGGCCCACTTCAAGAACATCAACCACAGCAATAATGAAACCATAATCTTTTGTTATAATCCCTTCGTAATCTTCACTTAATATAATCCTCGCTGAAACGGTCTTCTCTTGGCCAAATAAAAATGGTGGAATTTCAATTTTACCGGAAATTGTATATAACTTAAAGATTTTATACCACCAATTATGGAATATTAAGAATAATTATTGTTAAAAAATAATAAAGAACGATTTAGTTGTTTTAATTAATTAAGACTAAAATTAATATTTTTTGTTTTTAAATGAAAATTATTTTAGGACGAATAAATTTAAAAAAATCTCTTGATTTTCGGTAATAAATTTCTAAATTAATAATCATTAAGAATCAAAAAAATTAAAAATAATAAAAACAAGTTTAATATAACTTATACATATATATATGTTAAGTTTATTCCGAAACACATTTTTAATCATTAATAAAGGAGAATATTCCCTCTATGAGCGACATGTCAAGTACTCCAGAAACCTTAGATGATATATTAAAAAAACTTCTGGCTTCTATTCCCGAAATAAAAGCCGCAGCAATAGTTTCAGTAGAAGGTTTACCTATAGCATCTGCATTGCCACAAGGAATTGATGAAACGAAAATAGCTGCCATGACTGCTGCGATATTATCTTTAGGCGAAAGAGCAATTCTAGAAATGAATAAAGGAACTTTTGAACAGATATATGTTAAAGGAAGTGATGGTTATCTATTAGTGTTGTCGGCTGGACCCAATGCCGTGTTAACAGTGTCCACTACTAAAGATGTAAGATTGGGTTTAATATTTTTAGATTGTAAAAGAACTTGTGAAAAAATCGCTCAATTAATTTAATTTGTTTTAATTCTTTTTTATAAATTATTTGAAATATTTCTCCACTAAAGCTTCCGTCCTCTCTTGAAAAACATTAATTTTTCCCGTGAAAGTATTTAATTCAGCTTCAAATTCTTTCTCAAAAGCCTTTGTAAATTGTTCAAGCTTTTTAAATAAAATAGGTAAATATTTGGTTGAAATTAAAGCAACAATTATATTTTTTCCATAAGAAAAATAAATTTTCACCCGTTCTTTATCAATTATCCTTAAATTTTTCTTTTCATTTGTTATTTCAGAAATTAATGTTAAAATTCCCGTTAAACCACCCGTAATAAGATCTTCACTCGGTAAATTAAGCATATCTTCTTCACATAAATAACTTTTAGTAAAAAGACATATAGAGTCTTTATTAAAAACGTAGATATTTCTTAGTGATTTAGCCCAATCTGCTTCTTTTGCGGATAATATTTCGGGTAATGGCATAATCCAAACGAGAAGTATAATCAATAATAATGAATTTACACCATTAATGAATGAAGGAATCCAATACCAGAAATTTGGATCTGAATTATAAACAATATTAAATGTGTAAAATCGCAATAAAACTCCTGAAACAAAACCTCCAATAACGGAAAGTAAAAAAAATGCGGTAATTCTCCCTCTATATTTAATTGTATTACGTTCTGTTGCAAAATCTCCGGAAAAAGTTAGAAGAAGAGTAAATGTAATAGGAATTGAAATTCCAAAAAAGACAATTCTGTAAATCTCTTTAAAAATTCCCGCAAAAATGATTAATGTAGAAATTACCAAAATACCCGCCGTAAAAGTCCATTTTCGTCCCATATTATCAAGAAAAGTTCCCGTAATTATCAAAAATGATAAAGATAATAATACAAATGGTAAAGGATCTATTGATAAATTCGTCATTTCCACGGGAAATGCATTCCCAAAAATAAAACCTAATACCATAAATGCTATAAAATACCCTAAAACAGGCTGGTTTTTAGTTATTATCTCTCTAAATCTATATTCTGATTTTAAACGTTCGTCAGTTTCAATATAGGAATATTTATGATAAATATTAAATAATAACAATAATAAAAACCCTTCAAATATTAATAAAATATTAAGATTAATCATTGAAAGAAACAACATGGTGTGAGCAATTACATAAGAAAAGAAAAGCAAGTAACCTGTCAATCTACCACGATTTAAAATCGTACTCTCATGAATTAATATTGTAAATAAATCTATTAAAAAAATACCCCCTCCGAAAAACATGATGTTAATTCCTATTACCTTAATATAATCCTCAAATTGGGTCAAAAAAAGTCCGAATAAAGTTAAAAAAGCAGAAATTATAAGTAATCTCATACGATTTTTAATTTGGTCTACAATAATTCCAGAAAATATTAGAATTAATAAAGTAGTACTTGAAGCAATTACTCCGAGAACAGATATAAGTTCAATTGGTTTAAAAGTAATAAGAGAAAAAACAATATAATCCATAACCGTAAAAATAAATGTAAATGCAACTAAAAAATAAAGAAATCCTTCTCTGGTGATGTCCAAGTCTCGTAAAAAGACTTTCTTACACCATTCTTTAATGGAGGTTTTCATATCCTTATATACCTTTATAAAGAATTTTTAATCTATTATTAGAATTTAAAATAAATTTAGATTTATAATATTATTTTTACTAATTTGAATATTAATTTTTTGTGCTTTTTGCAGCATGAATCATTGCGTTTAAATTTTTGACCCGAACGGAATTATCTATTTGCTGTGTTGGAGAAACTACCAGAAAGTTGTTAGTCTTTCTTGCAGCAGCAATTAATTTTTTTACATAAATTTTTATATCAATAGGGGTCCCATAAGCTAAAAGAGAATTATCTATATTACCAATAAAGCAGATTTGACCTTGATATTGTTTAAATAATGAAAAAATATCTACACCTGCATTAGGTTCTAAACTCTGAATTCCATCAAATCCGAGTTCTATAATTTCTGGTATTAATGGTGTGATGAATCCATCTGAATGGAGAATTATTTTATGATTGCTTTTATGAACTAATTTAATAATTTCTGCATATTTCTCATAAAAAAGCGAACTCCATATCTCTTTTGATATAAACAATCTTGAATTATAACCTAAATCATCAGCAATAATAAAGATTTCTGCTCCGGCTTTTTGTAAATTAATAATCAATTTTTTTATATAATCAAGAAAAAAATCCGCAACATATTCTATAAATTTTATATTTTTTCTTAGTGATTTTGAAAAATGTAAAATTCCCATTGATTGCCATGTCTTTTCAAATAATCCAGGAAGAGAAAAAACAATGTCAATAATCTCATTTAATTTTGATAAAAATACGGATAATTTCTTGAACTTTTCTTTATTCGGAAGATTTAAATGTGGCCAATTGTCGATTGTTTTCTCATCTTTAAAAACTCCATCCCATTGATACCAGTTTCCCCGATATATACGCCCCCAACCATCAACTCGTAATTTTCCATTAATTTTATAACCGCCTTCACCTCTCCTATAGTCCCAAATGGAAATAGCATCAAAACCTATATTTTTTATTAAAGAATAATTCTTTCCCTCAAAAATTAAATCATTTAATTTATTTTCAGATATTTGATAATTTTTCATATACTTGTATAAAAATTCTTTTGTTGGATAACCGGTGCAATAAATAGGAGTTGCTTCATATGATTTTTTACATAAACAATTGATGAAATCGCTTTTTCTCATATTATCTTAATTATATATTATAATTCTTAAAATTACTCTAAATAACATAATTTTAATTACGAATAAAATTAAATTAAATTATAATTCATCAAATTGAATTTAAATTTTCTTAAGATAAATTATGA
>CAZVTX010000020.1:0-21867 GCA_964629395.1 uncultured archaeon | reverse complement strand
ATCTGACCGATATGTTTTATCAATTAATAATTATTTTATTTTTTAATAAAATTATTCATAAATTGATTAAATCTTATATTTTTTGTATGGTTAAAATATTTCAATTAATTAGCTAAATTGAGAATAATGATTAGTTATTTTATAAAAAAATATTCTATACAAAAAATATAGGAATTTATCCATAAATTATTCTTTTTGAATATTTTTATATTTTTTTAATAAATAGGCTTTTTTTTTGAAATAAATTAAAAGAACAAGCTAAAAACAAAATTTTATCATTATTAACATTAATAATATAATTTTAATCTGTTTTTATAACAATTGTATTAGCCATTTTTTGAGTAGCTCTCAGAATATTTTCCTTTAATCCCGAATATTTAATAAGCCCGATTAGAACATCAATAGAGAAAAATATAGGATTACACTTTGAGATATTATTAAGTATTACACTTTCCGGATTTAATTTATCCTTAGTTTTCTTATCAATTGTTCTTATTTGAACGATTGCTTTACCCGGGGTCTTGCCGTTATTATAATATTCAAATAAGCAAAAATATAATGTTCCCAAAAGCCACCAAATTCCTATAAAAATCACAAGAAATAAGGAATTTAACGGTAGATTTGATTCGGGTATAAATGATAGGATAAAAATTGTAATTGAGAGGGTGATTATCGCATCAACTGAATATGCAACAAAACGGGCTCTTATTAAAGCATATCTAATGGGTGTCTCAGAAGTGCTTTGAAAATTTTTCTTTTTCTTTGTAGAATTTGACTTCTTTAACCATGGACGTAAATCTGTATTGCAGGCTTTACAATAAATTTTAGTTGATTCTAATTTTGCACCGCATTTAGGACAAAATTTTAACGGAATTTTTAAAGACCCGTATTTTTTATTTTTAAATAAATTCTTTAGTTAATTCAAATTAGGATAATCTTATAATTTTTATGTGATAAAGATTAAAAACGATTCTTCTTATATTAAAAATAATTATGAAATTAAAAATAATCCCGCCACGAATAGTTATTATTGGTATTATTATTGGGATTATTATTATCTAATTTCATAAAAGAAATTTTAAACTCCTCTTTCTTTCCGACCTTTTATTTCTCTTGGACGATTTTTCTCGGGGGTTTAAAATTTTCTTGAAATATTAAAAAATTGAAATGAAAGTTTAAGATTGGTGGAAAAATAATGGCAAGTAATAGGGTATGGATATATGACGCAACCTTGCGTGAAGGAGCACAAAAGACGGGAGTGTCATTTTCAGTAGAGGATAAAATAAGAATTTTAGAAAGATTGATAAATGACCTTAATATTCCCATGATTGAGGTTGGCTGGCCGGGCTCAAATCCAAAAGATATTATTATGTTTAAGAAAATAAAGGAATTAGAATTAAATGGAACAAGAATATGTGCATTTGGAAGTACGAGACGTAAAAATACAGATGTAAAAGATGATCGAAATTTAAGGGCATTAATTGCCGTTGGAACAATTAGGGCAACTATTTTTGGAAAGAGCTGGGATTTACACGTAGAAAATGCACTGGAAACTACTCTTGAGGAAAATTTAAAAATGATTGAGGACACGGTCATGTATCTTACTCAAAATGGTATTGAAGTTATTTACGATGCAGAACATTTTTTTGATGGTTTTAAACATAATAAGACTTATGCTTTAGAGACAATTTCATGTGCTCTTAACGCCGGAGCATCTTGGATTGTTTTATGTGATACAAATGGAGGAACTATGCCTCATGAATTGCCTCCAATTTTTGATGAGGTTAAAGATTATCTCGGAAAAGATGTAAATTTAGGTATACATGCCCATAATGATATCGGCATGGCGAATGCGATGGCATTAGAAGCATATAGACAAGGGGCTAGAATGATACAGGGCACGATGAATGGTTTCGGCGAAAGATGCGGAAATACGGATTTAACAACAATTTTACCGGTTTTCAAATTGAAAATGGGTATTGATTGTATTTCCTCTGAGAATTTAAAGAATTTAACCGAGGTTTCACATTTTATTTATGAAATGGCAAATCTTCCGAGAAGAAATGACCAACCATTTGTAGGAGATTATGCATTTTCGCATAAAGGAGGTGTTCATTCTTCTGCAATGTTAAAAGACTCCCGCACTTATGAACATATAGACCCCGAACTTGTAGGGAATTATAGACACATTAAAATTTCGGATTTAGCAGGAAAGAGCTCGATTTTACATATGGCCAAGAAGTTCGGAATCCCGCTAACAGAAGACAATCCTAAGGTTAAAGCAATACTAGAAGTTATTAAACAAAAAGAAAATGAAGGATATGCATATGAAGGTGCTGAAGGTTCTTTAGAAATAATTATGAGGAGTATGGATATGAATATTGAAAATCCAAATTATTATCGAAATAAATTTTTTGAATTAGAAGGATTTAGGGTATTAACCGAGATGTATAAGGATATTTTAATCTCTGAGGCAACCATAAAGGTGAAAGTAGAAGGAAAAGAATATCATACCGCCGCAGATGGAAATGGCCCTGTAAATGCCCTGGATAATGCTTTAAAAAAAGCACTAGTTCATTTTTATCCTAGTTTGAAAGATATAGAGTTAACAGATTTTAAGGTAAGAATAATAAATCAAGCGGGCACTGCTTCAGCAGTAAGAGTATTGGCTGAGACTAATGATGGCGAGAGTGTTTGGGGCACTATTGGAGCACATCCAAATATAATAGTCGCTTCTTGGGATGCATTAGTCGATTCCTATGTTTATAAACTATTGAAAGATAAATCTAATTGGTAGAATCCTTATAATTGAAGGTTTTAATATCTAAATTATATTTTAAATTAATTCTTTTTAATTAATATCTTTTAAAGATAAATTTTAAAGTGTTTTTCAATCAAATCTTTTGCATCCTTAAACTCGGAAATATTAATTAATTTATTTAAATCTAAGATTTCATTGAGTTCTTCATAATATCTCTTTTTAAAATCTTCGGTAAATTTTTTCATGAGATTTTCAATTATTTTATTTTTTTGATTAGCAATAACCATCACGGCAAATCCCAATTCATTATCATAATGTACAATTAATTCGGAATTTTTAGTCTTAAGTACATCAATTTGATCTGATTTATTAATAAATTCAGATAAAATATGATTTAAACCAATTAAAATATTACCCCATATTTGAGATTCAATTTCATTATTAACATTAACGAATTTATAAGAATATAGTAATACACCCGATTTATGATAAATATTTATATAATAAATTTTATTAGTTAAAGCAAGAAATATATTCGGTTGCTTTTTGAATCCAATTAATATTATAATCTGATTAGCCCATACTAATATAATATTCAAATCTCTAAAAATAGGGATTGATGTTATAAAATAGGAAATTAAAAAGATAAAAGGGATAATAAAGAAAATGGTATTATAGATTAAGAGGCGACTTGCATCTTTATTTCTTGATTTTGAATGAATTGTGAATGCAGTATATAATAAATATATTAGAAAAAGTGTATAAAATGAAACGAAAATAAAAGCGCTTATTGGAGAATGTATAAAAGTTACTTTTAATGTATCTGTTATAATCGTATTTGGAGAAATTTCGCTTGCTTTAGAAATAGAGATAGAATTTGTATCTAAAAGAATACTAATCGTAAAACCTAAAAATATTATATATATTATAAAGGGGATTGCAGGGATTCTACCATATTCATAAGAAAATGAATAGAAAAGTGCAACATTTATTAAACATAAGATTCCTATTAAAATCGTAAGCTTCCAAAGAATAATATTTATTGAATCAGAAAAATAATAAAGATATGATAATAAATAGAGAGTAGTATAAATAAAAGCAGTGCCTAATAATGCAATAGAACTAAGAATAAAATTAATTGCGGAACCTTCATACTTCCTTTTTAAGCCTCTATTAATAATTACATAAAAAGTAAATACTAACTCAATGATATATCCAACAATTAAAATTATAAAAATTAACCCCATATTAGTTTTTATTCCTTTTTTAAATTATATTAGAAATTATCTTTTTTATTTGTTTGTTATATACGCTCCAAAAAATTCAGTTATTAAATCTTTAGTATCCTTAAAAATCGAGATATCTATTAAAGTTGTAAAATTATTTAATTTTTCTAAATATTCCTTATTTTTTTTTGTAAATTCTTCCATAAATAACATTAAACTTCTTTCGATAATTGGATTAAACTGACTACATGTTAGCAAAATCGCATATCCATATTCATTATTAAATTCTAAAACAATATCTCTATCTTTCATCTTAATTAAATTAATTTGTTCTTTTTTATCAATAAAATTAGATAAGATGTGATTTATTCCGATTAATATTGACCCTTTTAATATTGAATCTTCAAATTCCCTTTTTAATTTAAAATCATAAGAATATAGAAGAATCCCGCTCCTATGAAAAATTATAAAATTATATATTTGAGATGTTATTAAAGCAAATAAATTTGGTTTTTTTATAATTATAATTAATAACGGAATAGAAGGAATTAAATATGCTATGATAAAGATATTTAACCATAAAATTTCAGTATTTAATATAAAAACTAAATAAGTAAGAAATTGTAAAGAATAATAGAAAACAATAAACCAAAATATATTTGCAAGCTTTTTATTTGAGATTCTGAAATAATTAATGATTTGATTTATCCAGGATAAAATTACAATTACCAACAAAAAGATAATGAAGTTAATAATAATAAAAATATCATTAAATTTGTAATGGGCATATAGTCCATCATGATAAACATATATTGAATTTTTAAAAAAAATAGAACCTATAAGAATTCCACCTATAAAGCCTAAAATTAATTGAGGTAAATATTTCATTTTTTTAATTATAAAAATAGAAATATGAATCCCGCCAAGTATTAATAATGATATTATTCTGAATAATAATGATAATTTGAAAAAGATTAATCCAAAAGTTATATCTTCAAACTGAATAATAATTGATAAAATTAAAAAAGTAAAAAAAAGAAAATGACCAAAAATATAGGCTAATATAATAAAAATCACATTGTAAATTTCCCCATAGTTTTTTATATTTTTTGAGACAAAATAAATTCCTATGATAGAAATTGCTATTGAAAGGAAAATGCTGAAAATATAAAACATTAGAAAAAATCCTTCTTAAATATTTGGATTAACAATTATGTATAGGTTAAGTTTATAAAAAAAATACAGCTATAAAAAAATTCGCTTTATAAAAAATATTAAATTATTTAACATTTTTATTTTGTATTATTAAAATAGAGTTCAAAACTTTGTTCTACAATCTGTTTTGCCCCTCTAAAATCAGAAATATCAATTAGCGTCTTTTTTTCATTTATTTCTTCAATTTTTTCCCGAAATTCTGATGAAAACATCTCCATAAAATTTCTAATAAATTTTTGAAGCATTATATTATTTTTATCAACAATAAAAAGAACTGCATAACCAAGTTCATTATCATATTCAAGGATAATATCCCGATTCTTCATTTTTATCAAATTGACCTGTTCTTTTTTATTAATAAAATTAATTAAAATATGGTTGATACCTATAAGAATACTATTTCTTAAGATTGATTCATTTTCCTCTTTTCTCTTTTCAAAATTATAAGAGAATAAAAGAATTCCGGATTTATGGAATACAATAAGTTGATACACTTTATTGGTAAAAATAGTAAAAAATCGGGATTTTATAATAAAATTATATAATACAATAATAGAGCTAATTAAATAGAGAATTAGAATTATAAAACGAAATAAAATTTGATAATAAAAATATAATGCCACAAAGATTAAGATTATTGTATAAATAAGCTCTAAAATTGTGAGAGTATTTTTAAGACTAGATTTAAGGATTTGAGAATTATATAAAATTCTTATAATCCATATAGAACTAATTAGAACAATTGAAAAAATTGCTAATAATATATAGAAGTAAGGGGCATTTATCTTAAAATAATAATGGTGTAATTTAACAATTATAACATTTTCTTTTAATAGAATTTCTGAAATTAATATACTCCCCAAAAAGGTATATATAAAAGTAGGGATATAAACAATTTTTTTCTCATATATAATTGATGAGTTATGGAGATGCGTTAATATTATCAATGCTATAAGACCTATTGAGATTGCAAATCTCCAAAGGAGTAAAGCAATATCCTCATTTAGAAAAGTTAATATTGATATCATAAAAGTTAATATAAAAAGAATTCCCCCAAAAATGAATACAGTAATAAAAATAAGTGTATTCTGTTTTATCGAATGGAAATCTTTATTATTAATAAGTTTTAAAATACCATATAAAGAAACGCCTATTGCTGCAAAAAGTAAAATTAGATTGAAGTACATTTTTTTTCCGATATTATTAATACGTTATTAGAGACTCTCCTATTTTTTTATTTTGTAGGATATTAAAACAATTATTTAAATGATTTAAAAACCTTAAGCTTTTTATTTTTAGGTTAATATCTTTTGATAAAATTAGAGAATTCTAATTTATTACGATTTTTAAAAAGTTAAATGAGCCTTAAAAAAAATTATTTTAAATATATATATGAATCCGAATTATTAGAAAATCTCTTTAATTTTTACGGGTTTTCTTTAAATAATCCTTTTTATAATCGGATTAGAAGACAATCCTATGAAAAATTAAAATTTTTTAAAAAGAAAGATAAAAGTGAATTTATTGACTATATTGCTTCAATTCTAATAGAGCCAACGGAGGTATCATTAGAAAGAAAAAAGTACGGAGAATTTTATACTCCCTTATCTGTTGTTGATTATATATTAGATGGAATAAATTATACCGAAAGCAATTTATCAATTATTAATAAAAAATTAATTGATCTAAGTTGTGGTGCAGGAATATTTCTAATTCGAGCAACTGAGAGGCTTAAACATTCAATTTTAAATAAAATGGGGCTTAAAGATTTTGATGGGACCTCCGTAAATTCATTAAAAAAAATTATTGGAATAATAAAACAGAATATATTTGGCGTTGATATAAATCCTTTTGCTTGCATTCTTGCCCAATTGGGGATGGTTGGAATTTTATTTGACATTTTTAGTATTATAAAAGAAAAAGATCCATCATATAATATTCCAATATTTAATATACAAAATAAAAATGCACTTCTTTTAGAATTGCGGGAACAATATGATTTCATAGTTGGAAATCCCCCATACGTCTTCGTAAGAGATATTCCCGAGGATCATAAGAAATTAATTAAGCGATTGCCCTTAAATACTAAAGTAGGACAATATGACTATTATCAAATTTTTTTGGAATTAGGAATTCGTTTATTAAAAGAAAAAGGATTTTTAGGATATATTATTCCTGATTCAATTTTAGCATTATCAAATCGAAGAGTAGTAAGAAAATTTATTATTGAAAAAACGAGCATTAAAGAAATTTTTCATACGGGATCCAGATTTCCGGAGCTTGCCGTATCAAATATTATTATTATTTTACAAAAAGAACTTTCAGAAATTTTACGGATGGAAAACTTAATCAGAATAAAAATACATTCAAAGGAAAAAAAAATTATAAAAATTCCTCAAAAGTTCTTTAAATTAAATTCGTATGAATTTCTTATTCATTTAAATGAAATAGACTTAAAAATTATCGAATATTTGAAGAATAACTTTCCAAACATAGAAGAATTAAATAATAAAGGAGACTTTTTATTCGATCTTAGAAGAGGTGTTGAATTAGGAAAAAAAGGTCATGTTGTTTTTTGTGAAAATTGTAAAAAATATATCCCATTACCAAGAATTTCTGTATGCCCTGAATGCGGTAATAAAATAGAATCATTTAAAGTTGAAACAATTATTTTTGATGGAGAAATAAAGGGAGATTTAAAGAATAAAAATTTATTACCATTTTTAAAAGGAATAAATAGGTATAGAATCATAGATACGGCTTATATTGATATTAGCAAAAAGGGAATTAATTATAAAGATTTAAGTATTTATAGAGATCGGATAATAATCCGGCAATTAAGCCAAAATAACCTAATATGTGCAACATATTACAAGAATACACTCTTATCATCCCAATCTTTTTATAATTTAAAGATTATAAAAAGTAAGATTAAGGAATTTAATAATCTATATCTTTTAGGCCTTTTAAATTCTATTTTAATGTCATATTTTTTCATAAAATGTTTTGGCTCTTATAAAAAATTATTTCCGAGGATACTTATAGAAAAAATAAAAATATTACCGATTAAAATTCCTGAAAGTTCGGAGGATAAAGAAAAAGCGGAAATGATTTCCCGAATGGTGGAACAAATTTTGAAAATTGCTGAATATACCGGAAATGTCGACAATGGAATTCAAGCTAAGATAGATTCACTTATATTTGATTTATATGAAATAAAAGATAAAGAAAGGAAATATATATCAAATTTTATGAAAAATTTATAATTTTGCAAGTTATATTAAATATAATGAGTAAAGAAGTAAGAAAAGCGACTGTTGCCAGAAAAACCGCAGAAACAGATATTAAGGTTGAACTCAATTTAGATGGTAATGGGAATTATGAGATAAATACGGGGATTAAATTTTTAGACCATATGCTTATATTGCTTACAAGACATTCGGGTATTGATTTAAAAATTGAAGCATCAGGGGATCTAATACATCATATTGCCGAAGATATTGCAATATGTTTAGGTGAATGCTTTAATAATGCATTGGGAAATAAAAAAGGTATAAATAGATATGGATGGGCTTTAATTCCGATGGATGAATCATTGGCTAGATGTGCTTTAGATTTCAGTGGTAGAAAAGCCCTGATTTTGGATTTAAAACTTAATGAGGAGTGTAATATCGAAGATATGGCAGTAGAAGATATTAAACATTTCTTTAATTCATTTGCCGAGAATGCGAAAATGAATCTTCATTTAAAAGTACTTTACGGTGAAGATCAGCATCATAAGGTAGAAGCAGCATTTAAAGCACTCGCAAGAGCAATTAAAAACGCTATAGAAATCGTAGGAAACGAAATACCATCAACTAAAGGTATTTTATAAACAAAATATTGAAAATAAAATTTTAAGATTTATAAAAAATATCGAAAATCATTATTTATTTGATTTTTATTAAAATTATATACAATATAAGAATTATAAGAAAATTTATCGAGGTAAAAAATGACCGATATATTAGGAACTTACGATTTAACTAAAAAAGTAGAAGATATTGCGATTTTACTTGAGAATACGAGAAAAGCTTATGGCGATCCTGATGTAGTTGTAGAGATCGAGGCCGGTTTAATAAATCTGGTAAATACAAAATTAGCTCTTGAAGCAAAATCACGATTCGCCCTTATAACTTTCTCTAATAAATATAATGTTGAATTGGATTATGATGAATTCACACCTGAAGCTTTTCAAGAAGCATTATATAATATAGAATTATCACCTAGTAATATTGCGAATATTAATGTCGGGTTAAATGCCGCATTTGAAGTAACTGCAAAAAATATGCAAAAATTGGTTGAAGGCAAAAGGTTTAGAATAATTATTATTTCTGAGGGTAATTTCGAGGGTAAAGGAAAAAGATGGGAAGAATTAATTAATATATCTTCTAAAGTTGGAATATATATTGATACTATTCAGATAGGGCAGGCTTTCGGAAGGAAAAGCGAAATTCTGGAAGCTATTGCAAAAAGAACAGGAGGATATTTTTACTTTTTAGAGAATATTTCCGAAATAGAAGGAATACTAACCGAATTAGCCCCCGGTAAGGTTGAATCTGCAGAAGATGCATTTCAAACACAAGAAGATCGGGATATGAAAGGATTATTAGAGGTTATCGCCGCTGATTTAATCACTCTGGATGAAGGAATAAAAACAGTAGAAGATTTAAAAAAATTAGTTAATCAAAGTGATGATCAATTTAAATGCGGAATTTGTCATTCTCCCGATTGTATGTTCTGCAAGGGTCCGGCATTTTCTTGTGGTGCTTTTTGTCCTGAATGCGGTAGGTTCTTTCACCAACATTGCTGTGCTGGCTGGGCAGAGAGCCAAAAAGATACCCCAAAAACCGTTTTTAAATGTCCAATTTGCTTTCATCTATTAAAAGTGCCCGGAACGGTCCATAGGATTTCTGTCCTTAAAGAAAACCTAATAGAACATCAGCCGCAACCAAAAATGGTTGATGTGAAAAAATTTGATATAAATGAAATCGGACAAGTCGGTGCCATAAAATTCTGTGCATGGTGCAGAAATGTCTTTAATCCGCATGAAATTGTTTGTAACTGCCCTAGTTGTGGTTCTTTCTATCATACGGATTGCTTTGAAGAAATGATCCAAAAAACAATAAATAGATGTAGAGTTTGCGATGCGCCTTTTAGTTCTGCTCATAAAGCAAAAGGAGGAATAGAAAGAATTATTTAAAATTCTATTTAATTATCGAATATCGTTTGATTACTGGTAATAGAGAAAATCTGATGATTAATTTTATCTACATACCTTCGGAATATTGGAATGAGAAAATAAGCGGTTTTAAGACCTTCGATAAAGAAAAAAACATACCAAAAAGTTCAAACTTTTTTCTTATTTGGGATAAAAGTTTAAAATCTATATCCGATTTAGAATTAAATATAAAGAAAGCTCTGCCTGAAATTCCCGCAGAAAAGTTAATTTCTTGTGAAATTCATTTAGCTTTTCCACAAAATGATAAAAATCTATTTAAAATTGAAAAAATTATCGGAAAAATTGTTCCGATTTCTCCTGCATTAAATTTTCTTTTTAATTTAGAAATCCCTTCTTTAAAGGAAGTTATAGATAAAAATATTCTCGGAAATTCAATTATTATTTGGTCATACTTAACTAAATTCGTTTATGGACTTTTAAATAAATATAATTTTATTCCAATATTAATTAAGGAAAAAGAAAAGATTTATAGAAGCAAATGGAAACTTCTTTTAAAATCTCAGCAAGATAATGAAAGATTTAGGATTTTAATTAATAATGCTCCTTGGTATTCATATAATATTCCTATCAATTTTATACAAAAGAATAATACATCCTATAGCGATGGTTTATTACATCCATCTTATCTATTCGCTGAATTTATGGATAAAACTTGTGATTATTTAATAAGATTTATTTTAAAGAAATCTAAATTTAATGCATTTAACGATTTTTACAGCTCAGAAATAAGAAAAGAAAAAGCGGGAAATAAAGAATTAAATTGGGATTATAGATTTTTAAAAGCTCTTATTTCACAAGATAATACTTTTAAAATCCGGGGATTCCACGAAAGTATTATTCCGTCTTTAATAAACAATTGGGTGAAAGCTTCAGAAATAACCGCATTTACTAAAGGAATTTCAATTGTATTTAGATTGGACTATCCCGAAAAAGATGATAAAAATTGGAATTTAAAAATCGGTATGATAATGCAAGAAAATGGCGAATTCATGCCTATCGATAAAATATTTGATTATAAAAGTAAAGAAAGGGAAAAAATATCTAATTATTTTGAAAATGATGCCCAATTAATAGAATTTACCTTAAAAGCTTTAGGAACTGCTGCAAATATTTATTCTCCTATAAATAGAGCGTTAGAAGGGACAATCACAAATAATATTGTCCTAAATTCATCCGAAATAATGGATTTTCTACGTTATCCCCGTTATTTATTAGTTCAAAATGGATTTAATGTAATATTACCTGATGTTTTCACACAAGGCGGAAAAAGACGCCTTTCAGCTAAAATAATCATTCAGTCAAAAAGTAAAAAAGAAAAGAGAAAGCAGATAAAAGGAGCAACACCACAATTCCATCCTTTTGAAATAAATTCATTATTAGATTTCAGATGGAAAATATCAATTGAAGATCAAGAATTAACAGATGAGGAATTTCACGCACTTATAAAAGAGGATAAACCATTAATAAATTGGCGGGGCAATTGGATACTTATCGACCAAAAAGATTTAGATGATTTGAAAAAAGTATTTAAGGAGAAAGAAAAATCTTCTGCTATTATGCAAGCTAAAGGCAAAATTACTTTTATGGAAGCCGTTAAATTAGGTCTCTCCGGAGAATTACGGTTGGAAGATAGTGATTCAAAATACGAGGTAATTTTAGAAGGGGATATCGGTTTAGTCTTGGATAAAATCAAAAATTTTGACACGTTCCAAAAAATCTCCGTTCCGAAATCTTTTAATGGGAGCTTAAGACCATATCAAGAGGTTGCATTGAATTGGATGGCAAATATGTGTTCACTTAATTTCGGTGTTTGCCTTGCTGATGATATGGGTTTAGGTAAAACAATTCAGGTCATTGCCTTGTTGCTTCATTTTAAAGAAATTTATCCCGAAAATTTCGGAAGCACTTTAATAATATGTCCTACATCAGTTCTATTCAATTGGATAAGGGAACTACAGAAATTTGCACCAAGTTTGGACATCACACTTCATCATGGACCAAATAGACCAAAAAACGCCAACCAAATAATTGAATATATAAAACCTCATAAAGTTATTTTAACTTCATACGGAACGATTAGAAAGGATATAGAGTTTTTTGAAACAATTAATATTGGCGGGATAATAATAGATGAATCACAAAATATTAAAAATTACAATTCTCAGCAGACACAAGCGATATTAAAATTACAAAGTAATTATCGAATATGTTTGAGCGGAACTCCGATTGAAAATCGATTAATGGAATTATGGACGTTATTCGAATTTCTCAATCCGGGACTCTTAGGAGCAAGAACGGAATTTCAACGGAAATATGTTATTCCTATAGAGAGATTTCAAGATCAAGATGCAATAGACAAATTAAAGAAGATAATTGCTCCTTTTATAATGAGAAGGGTAAAATCCGATAAAAAAATTATTAATGATTTGCCAGAAAAAAATGAAATTAAAGTTTTTATTGATTTAACGGATGAGCAGATAAAACTATATCGGGCGGCCATTGATAATGCATTTAAAGAACTTGAATCTCCAGCTTTAAATTCCCAGAAAAAACGGGGTATTGTGTTTAAATTATTAATGAGTTTAAAGCAAATATGTAATCATCCAGCACAATACTTAAAGGAAAAAATTCCAAAAGATATGTCTTATCATGAAATTATTAAACGCTCAAATAAACTTAAGCGACTTATAGAAATGACGGATGAGGTCATTGAGAATGGAGAGAAAGTCCTAATATTTACCCAATTTAAACAAATGGGAGATATTATTTTAGATGTATTAAGTAAAAAATATGGTTTTAAAATTTTGTATTTCCATGGAAGCGTTCCTGCAAACAAAAGAAAAGAAATCGTAGATGAATTTCAATCTAAAGAATCAAATAGCTCACCAATTATGATATTATCCTTAAAAGCAGGAGGAACGGGATTAAATTTGACCCGTGGAACTACAGTTATTCACTATGACAGATGGTGGAATCCTGCAGTAGAAAATCAAGCAACTGACCGTGCATTTAGGATTGGGCAAAAACAACGGGTTAATGTCTATAAATTCGTCTCAATTGGAACAATTGAAGAAAAAATAGATGATTTATTAGAAAATAAAAAAGAACTTGCAGATAAGATCGTAGTTTCTACTGGAGAATCCTGGATCTCTGATTTAAGTGAAAATAAATTAAAAGAATTGCTTAAACTTGAAATATAAAAAATAAAGGCGGATAATTTGTATAATAATAGAAAACGTAAGCACGAAGAAGTTAAACAAATTAAAAGAGATTTAATAAATTTTGCAAGGTCAGAATGGGGCAAAAAATGGATTAAATCAACGCTCAAATTTGGTAGACCATACCGAATGCGAAGAGGTATAGAATATGCTAAAGATATTGATCGAATAGATAATATTATTATATCAAAAGGTCAAATCTTTGCAACCGTACAAGGCACTGCTCCAAGCCCATATAGAGTAAAGATTAAATTTGAACAAATTCCGGAACAAGGATGGGAGAAAATTATCAAAGAATTATCGGGAAAGGCTATAAATCTTATAAAGCTTCTCAATGGTGTTTTACCTGAAGATATAATTAGTATTTTTGAAAGGAATAATTTCCCTCTATTTTTAGATGTTGAAATTAGTGAAACGAACGCAAGCTGCTCTTGTCCAGACCAAACAGTTCCATGTAAACATATTGCAGCAACAATATTGTATATTGCGCGTGTAGTTGATTACAATCCATTTTTACTTCTGGAATTAAGAGGAAAAACAAAATCTGAGCTTTTAAATGCGTTAAATCTTCAGAAAGATATTTCGCAAGAAAAAGCCGAGAAAAGAACTAAAAAGGAAAAAAAAGCGGAAAATATCATCTATAGATTTAATGCTCCTAAAATTGATATCAAAGATATAAATTTTAATGAAAATGGATTCAATATTGTAAATAATATTAATTTCGGCTTTAGCTTTAAAAAACCGGCTAAGATAATCGAAACCCTTGAAAATATCGGCAGTCCACCCGCACTTCAAAAATCATCCGCTTTTGAACATGTTTTCGAAAAGATTTACCGCACGATTAGTCTAAAAATCTATGAAAAAGCAACAAGTTTTAATCGAAAATAAAAAAATCATCTCAATCCTTTTGCACGCAAATAATTCTGTAGAATTTTTTCCCATTTTTCTGCCAATTCCGGTAAGCCTGTTTGCCTAAAAAGTGAGACAGCCCTATTTAAAACCCTTGCAATATTCGGTTCATACCTTAAAGATTGCCTATCAATCATAATCTAAATAAAAACAAGAAGAAATATTAAATGCAATATTATCTTCGTATTATAATATTTTTGTGGTATGATTATATTCCAAAAAGATTACCTATGCTTGAATTATGAAATCTTTATATTTTGGCTTATAATATAAGATAAGGGAGATTAAATAAGATACTCTGCAGGATCCAAAGAATTGAGTGCAAAACTATGAAATGAAAAAGATCATATGAAGTGGTAAAATACTTTTCTTGATAAATTTTATTGAATAAAAGAATTAATAGAAAAAAGATGCATTATTTAGTTAAGTATAAATACTTATCGTGTGTAAAAAAATGTTTACAAGCTGGTATTAATGAATACCGTTCAAAGAAAAAGGCTCGAAAAGACTTTTCGACATATGAAAAATGGTGAATGGAAAGAAGGAATGGCTTTAGCGATGATTCTTCTCGAAGATGCGGAGCTGACCGATGATGCGAATTATCTTGCTGCAGTTGGACATAGCGGGTTAGGAAATTTGAGTATAGCACATGAGTTTTATCAAGTTGCGGTAAAAGCGAATAAGAACATTCCATTTAAATATCCATTAGAAGAATTTCCTCTTGAGGCACAGTCAATATTGCGGCAGTTCGGGGCTATAGCAATATCGGATATAAAAGAGAAGAAAAAGCTCAATAAAATCTTAATTAAATGTGCGTATGAGGGATACTATTATGGCGTGAAAAAGGCAGTGGAATATGGGGCGAATGTGAATTGTAAAGACTCTGACGGGAAATCTGCCCTTCAAATCGCGTGTGATTGGGAGGGATCTTTTAAGATTGCGAAATTTTTACTTGAACATGGTGCGGACGTAAATTATCGGACTGACACTACGGATACACCATTAGGATATGCAGTAATGTACGGAAATCTTGATTTAGTTAAATTATTAATTAATCACGGAGCTGATGTTAATAAAAAGGGATTATATGGTAGGACTCCTCTTCATTACGCAGTCTTGGAAGGTGAATGGTCTCAAGAATATAAAGAGATCATCAAGATATTGCTCAAACACGGAGCAAATCCGAATGAACATAATGAAGGGGGCGATACACCTCTTCTTGAGGCTGCGTGGTCCGAAGATTTTACACCTGAAATGGCTCAATTTCTCCTCGAAAATGGTTTCGATTTAAATGTTAAAAACGCCAATGGGAGGATAACTCCGATTTTAAGGGCTGCCGAATACGGGAAAACTGAAATCGTGAAAGTATTCTTTGAGAAGAATAAATCTTCGATGTCTTCGGAGGATATTCAAGAAGTAGTCCGAAAGGCTCTTGAGGGGAATAAAAAAGAGACCGTTAAATACTTATTAGAAGATAGCGGTTCCATGCTGACCGATGATTTTCTTGCTCGAGAGGTGTTGGTATGGGCTGCCGATAGGGGACATTTGGATATCTTGAAATATCTTGCCAAAAAAGGTCTTGATTTTAAAAAATATTTAAATGAAGTAAATAATGCAATAAGAGAAGCTGCTTTTCGCGGATATCTTGATGTTATTCGATACTTAGTCAGGCATGGTGGTGATGTGAATGGTGGAAGGTACGGTGCCGCAGAGAATCCGCTTATGAAGGCTGCCCGATATTCATACATAGAACTCGCTGAATTTCTTATCGAAAATGGAGCTGATCTTGAAGCACGTGATTTTCGTGGGAACACGCCTTTAATGTTTGCTGCTTGGGAGGGACAATTGGAGATGGTCCGATTTCTCTTACAAAAAGGAGCCGATGTCAATGCAAAGAATAAATTAAACTGGAATGCATTAATGCAGGCTTGTCTTCAAGGACATTATGAAATTGCCAAAATACTTATCGAGAACGGTTCCGAAATAAATGTGATTGAAAAAGAAAAGGGCGTGACACCTCTCATCTTAGCAGCCTATTCGGGCGCAACGGGGATCATACAATTGCTTTTAGATGCTGGAGCCGATAAGACAATTAAAAATAAAGAAGGAAAAACGGCTTATGATATTGCAATAGATCAATATAATCTTGATATTGCGGATTTATTAAAATAAAATTATATATTTTAAAAAAACAGGAACCATAGAAGTGGAAAAAATATATTTCATTCAATCCGAAAATTTAACACAGGAGAATATATATTAAAAATACATGTGTGCTAATTCCGTATTTTAATGCTTTTTAACTGAGGGAATGAAGTGTATTATCATTTAATCAAGTATTGATTAAATTTAGAAAAAAATTTTCAAAATAATAAGATTTAATTAGCTATATTTTTTAAAGAAATATGAAGAGATATGATGAATTATAATGATCGGATTTTAGTTAATCCTAAGATTTTATCAGGGAAACCTGTTTTTAAAGGCACCAGAATTCCAATTTCTATAGTATTAAGAATGTTAAGAGATGGTGCGTCATTTAAAAAGATAATAGAAGAATATCCGAGACTGACTGAAGAAGATATAAAAGCTGCTCTCGATTATTCTATATTTATTATTGAGCATCCTGAAGAAGAAATCATTGATATCTAATTATTAATCTTTCTTAAATCTTGGAAATATCGTGCTGAATATGAAACTTTTAGTGGATGAATGCTTAGCAAAATTAATAAGTAATAGAAACTCGTTTTTTCATCAAAATTAAATATATGCAAAATACAATTTTCAATATTACTTGTTAAATTGCGTAATTGAATTACTTATTTCTTTTAATTTTATTTTATAAAAAGATATATATATTTAATATAATATTAAGAACCTATGGAACAACAGAAGTGGAAAGAATATATTTCATTTGATCCGAAGATTTGCCACGGAAAAGCATGTATTAAGAATACCCGTGTGTTAGTATCCGTAATTTTGGACTGTTTAGCTGAGGGAATGAATGAGCAAGAAATCTTGAAGGAATATCCTTCTTTAAAAAAAGGACATATTCAAGCAGCTCTTCAATATGGAGCGATGTTGGCAAGGGAAGAATTAATTCCTTTAAATAATTCTCGAGGCCAGGTAAGTGAGATTTAAAATTGATGAGAATTTGCCTTTTATTTTTAAGAAACTAATTGAGGATTTAGGGGACTACCAAGTAGAGTAAAATCGATTTGAAAATATATTTTTAAGCTTTTCTAAAATTTAACCAGTTATAAAAAATCTAATCAATAAAACTAGCCGGATTTTAAGTAAAATTATCTATTTTTAATTGTTGTTTATATTTAGCAATTCTTTTATTAGCCAGTTTTACATATTCGGGCGAGATTTCATATCCAATAAAATGTCTGCCTAATTTTATTGCAGCAATGGCAGTGGTTCCGCTGCCTATAAAAGGATCTAATATAATATCTCCTTTATATGAGTAAAATTCTATTAATCGGCGCGGTAATTCTTCAGGAAAGGGTGCAGGATGGCCCACCTTTTTTGCGGACTCTGCAGGAAATTCCCATACCGATTTTGACCATTCTACAAAATTTTCATTTGAAATAGTGCTAACTTTATTTTTCTTTTCTAATTTATTTATAAGTTTTGAAAAAACTAAGATATATTCATGGATATCTCTTAAACATGGATTACTTGCCGAAGCAAAAGAACCCCAAGCACACGATATGCCCGCAGAGGCACCTTTATTCCATATTATTTCGCCTCTCATGTGAAAGCCAATTTTGAGCATAATGTTAATTATAAAAGCATGTAATGGGATATACGGCTTCCTTCCGACATTTGTAATATTAACGGCAGCTCTCCCACCTGGAACTAAAACCCTCCATACCTCTCTAAAAACATCTTCAAGTAATTTCAAATATTCTTTAAGTGTTAGATTTTCATCATACTCTTTTGTGACATTATAAGGAGGCGAGGTTATCATTAAATGAATAGAATTATCGGGAATCTCATCCATCTTTCTGCTATCCCCTAAAATTATACAATCAAGGATATCTGATGGAATTTTATCAGAATTATCAATATAGTTTATTTTATCCGAAATATGAAAACTTTCATACAATTTGGAATTATAAAATATTGTAGAATCATGACTTTCTCTTTTTGATACACCGAAAGAACTCGTTTTTGTGGCTTTCTTTAAAGTTTCTTTCTTATTAACCATATAAATTTAACCTACGTTAAATTGGATTGAATTTAATAATATTAATAATAAATAAATCAGAATTAAATTCTTAATTCTTAATAATTTAATAAAAATAAAATAAGATTTTTTTATTAATAAAAAAGAAATTAAGGAGCCCGAATCAAAAGAATCGGGATTTTCGTGTTTTTTAATAGATAATCCCAGGTGCTTCCGAATACAGAAGAAAAACTTGCACTGGCGCATTCATAACCTAAAACGCATAAATCATAACCGTTACCCATTATTTCGTCGAAAAATTCAAATCTGGGATTACCGTTTCTCATTTTTAATTTATAATCTATTTTTTTCGGACATTTATCCAGGAATTCTTTCGCCTTTTGGAAAATTGCCTTTCCAATTTCTTCGGTTCTTGCCTGTAATAATAGTATATCATCAACTTGACTTATTGACTTTTTAATCTCTTCTTCTCCCTTATAAGTTTGCTTGATATAGTCAACAGTAATTACATATAGAACCGTTAATTTTGCATCTTGATCTACGGCAATTTTGCTGGCATAATTAAGTGCCTCATAGCTATCCTTAGATCCGTCAAGGCCAACTAAAATATTTTGGAAAATAGCCATTTTTATACACCTCTTTATTATACTCCTAATAATCCTCCATATAAGATAAATAACGGGGCAAATGTTATTGAAATTGTGTTAATCACCTTTATAAATATGTGTAATGAGGGTCCCGCAGTATCTTTCAAAGGATCTCCGAAAGTATCGCCCACAACTGCAGCGGCATGTGCTGGAGAGCCTTTCCCGCCTAAGAGTCCATCTTCTATTGCCTTTTTTGCATTATCTAAGGCACCACCTCCGGTATTCATTACAGAACCAAGTAGAATTCCCGAGATGGTTCCTGATATTAAAAATGCGGCAATTGCTATTGGGCCAAAAATAAATCCGACAAGAATGGGTGTAGCAACCGAAATTAAAGAAGGTAATATCATCTGTTTTTGAGCGACTTTTGTTGCCACATCAATAGCCTTAGCATAGTCCGGAAGAGATGTACCCTCTAATATCCCCGGATCTCCCATAAATTGTCTTTTTATTTCTTTAATCATAGAATAGGCACAAATCCCTGATGCACGTATAGCTAAAGCTGAAAATAAGAATGGAGCAACGCCACCGATAAATAACACGCTCATAATTATCGGATTATAGATGTTTATATCCTCTAAATGTGTTTCTTCTAAATATGCAACATAAAGTATTACTGCCGACAATGCAGCACAAGTCATTCCAAAACCCTTGGCTAATGCTTTAGTTGTATTTCCAACAGCATCCAAACGATCTAAATTGCGCCTAACATCATCTCCCAAATGCGCCATTTCCGCAATACCAGCGGCATTATCCGCAACGGGACCAAAACCATCGAAAGCCAATATAATTGTCGTCATGGAAAGTAAACCAATAGTAGCAACGGTAATTCCGAATACACCTCCTAAAAATGGTGGATCAATTCCTGCAATTTCACTATAACTTTGACCTATAAGAAAGCAAACAATAATACTTAATACATAACAAACTACGGGAAGTGCAGTAGATTCCAAGCCTAACGCAAATCCACTAATTACATTAGTCGCTGGACCAGTCTCAGAATTTCTAATTACCTCTTTTACAGGTCTGAATTTTGAAGAAGTGTAATAATTTACAATGAAATATGAGGATAAACCCATGAAAATTCCAAAAATGGCACAAATGAATAAAAGCCACCAGCCATCTCCGAAAGAAATTACGCATAAAATTAAAAAGCATAAAATGATAATACTTGCCGTGATTATTAATCCGCGTCCAAATGCCTTCATCGGATCAGAATTTTCATCTTTCATTTTTATAAAATAACTACCAATCATAGTTGCAAAATTGCCTATTGCCCTTGAGACTAATGAAAAAATTATAAAAATTGGATTGCCTGTAACAATGCTCAGTGTTACTCCAATTACCATTGCACCTAAATTATTTGCCGACGATGATTCGAAAAGGTCAGCACCTCTTCCTGCACAATCGCCAACGTTGTCTCCAACATTATCCGCTATTGCTGCTGGATTTCTGTAATCATCTTCGGGTAAACCTTTTTCTAATTTCCCTACTATATCTGCCCCTATATCGGCTCCTTTAGTAAAAATTCCGCCGCCTAATTGAGCAAATAAAGCGGCAAATGAGGCGCCAAATCCAAAACCAATAATATTTGCGATTGTATAATTATAAAAAATATATAATATTGAGATCCCGAGTAAAGAAATTGAAATTACAGAAACACCGATGATTAATCCTGAATTATAACCGATCTTTAAAGCAGAATTTACGCTCTTTTTACTGGCTTGTGTTACTCTCACGTTTGCTAAGGTTGAAGATATCATACTGATATAACTGGCAATAATCGAACAGATTGCACCGATTGCAAAAGATACTGCCATTGGAATGCTGATCACCAAAAAGATTATAAATATTATAACTAAAACAATAATAACAGTTTTATATTGACGCCTCAAATATGATCTGGCTCCAATTCTTATAAAATTATGAATTTTAACCATTTCTTCTGAGCCAGAATCTAGTTTCTCTATTCGCTTTAGGAGCCAAATAACATATATTAAACCAATTGCCGATAATACTATTGTTAATATGAAAAAAATCCAAAAAAGAGGATTTAGAGCAATGTCTGAAGAATAAAAATTAAAATCTTGAAGCATCATTTTCTTAGAATAAACCCTTTTTTTGCTTTTAAACTTATAGGTTAAAAAATTAACCTAAAAACAAAACAAAATTAATTATGTAAAGAAATAAAAAATATTTTTTAAGTATTACCAATATTCGATTTTTAAGGCATTAAAAAAAGGTTATAAATCCTTTTTTTATATAAACATTTGAAGAAATTTTTATTCCGAAATTTCAAATAATTGAATTAACATAAAATTTTATCCAAGAAATTCATTTTTTTAAACTTTTTATGTAAATCCTTCGTAATTATAAAGTATTCTGATCAAGTTATAAATATATCTTCTGGATATTACA
>CAZVTX010000019.1:0-22482 GCA_964629395.1 uncultured archaeon | reverse complement strand
AATAACAGCTGATGGCAGCATAATCATATTCTTGTATTGATTCATTCTCTAAAATTTTTATAAAACTTTGTTTAAATTCTCCATTCTTTTTAAGTCTTAATCCAAAATTCTTATTTTTTTCGCTTTCCATCCTTAAATCTATCACTTTAGAAATTGCAACTCTCTTTTCCCTTAAATAAGATGCTATCCCCAAAATTCCAGAAGGAAAATCATAATAATAGAGAGCTCGTTGAAAATCACTAATGTTATAATAATTTGGAATCAAAAAGAAAATTTTTTTTAACACTTATAAATTCTCCATTAAACTTTCATTTTTATCTTACATTTTATTTAAATTTAGTTTTAAAAACCAGTATAAAATGAATAAAGATTTATTTTTTAAGCGCTTTTATTTATAATCATGGAAGTAAATCTCTTTATTGCTTTTTTTACAGGATTAATAATTGGCGGAACACCCTGTATTTTATTAATGTTGAGCGTATTCGGAAGTTCAATGATTTTAATTGAAGATAATACTAAATTTTTGAAGATAATGTTTGGATTATTATCTGGTTTAATTGTTGCATACGTATTCATTTCGATAATCTTTTTATACTTTTTTTGGTTATTTGGGAGTTTATATTTATTTAAATTTGTTTTCGCAGCGATCTTAATTTTTATCGGTATATGGCAAATTATAGAATGTAAAAAAGAGGAAAGTATTATTTTTGGAACACCGAAAAAGATTAAATTAACGTTAAAAAATTTTGTTGAAAAGAACTCTGGTTTATATAGTTTTTTGGTCGGGGTTATTTTTGTTTTTATTAAAACACCTTGTTTTGGAGGTGTATATTTGGCACTTCTTTATAATATTTATAAAAATCCGATTTTTTACATTTATATTGCTTTTTATCTCATTGGAATGTTGATTCCCGTAATTATTATATTTCTATTGTTAAGATTAGGATTAGAATCGGAAAAAATTAATGAATTTCGCTTAAAAAATAGAACACTTTTAAGAATAATTAGTGGAGCTGTATTAATTTTCCTTGCGATTTATTTATTAATTCTTAATGATATTATTAACGCATTATTTTAAAATCCTTTAATGAAAACAATTAGCCACCAAGAGCCCAACATAGTAGCTATTCCTAAAAATATTGAAATCGGTAATCCAGGTAATATTTTATTCCTTTTTAATCCCAAAATTGTAATGCCCGTGCCTATTATAACTGCAATTGCGGTAAAAGTCATTACTAATAGTTCTCCCGTTTGTATTAATGCGCTTGATGTTAACATACTATAAAATGCAAGATCTCCAATTCCAATCTCTAATTTTGAAGTATCATATATTATTTCGCCTCTTCTAATTTTTTCTTCTATTTCCTCTTCCGATAATTCTTTTTCTCCATTTTTAACTCCTGAAGCAATATCAATCATTTCTTTAATAGGGCCCCATTTTGATTTTACGGCAAAAATATCCCATAATGATATTCCTATAAGAATTGCTATGGTTGTCCAAAAAGGCATTACAACACCCATAGTTGCTCCAATCAAAATACCTATATATAAAACAACAAAATTTTTCGTTTTTAATGATTCTTTAAATAAGTATCTGTAAATAATAAATATTGTAAATATCCCTATGCAAATAGGAAGCACATATAAACTAATTAAATTATATAAATCTACAATATTCTCAAATGGAGGTAAATTTATAAATATCAGATATATGACGATACTACCATAAAAAAGTGTTAAGAAAAAACAAATAAAAGCAAATGTACCTCCAAAAATAACCTTTAATACATTTATTCCATATTTTTTCACGAAAAATATCATAATAAAAGCAGAGATACCCGCTAAAACTGTAAATATTATCCCGTTTATTAAACCTGCTGTAGCACCGTATTCGGACTCCGAAACATATCCTCCTTCAACTTGAATTCCTGCTATTACATAAGTTAAATAGGCTAAAAAGCCCGCAATTATAACGGTAATAATTATGGGAACAGGATATAAATAACCTGTAATTCTATAAGTAGGAAAAAATGTAGGAATTTCGTCCTTTTCTATAATTTCTTTATATTCTTCTCTTTCTATTTTAGCTTTTTTATATTCATCACGTTTTATATCAATTGTTCCATCGTCTTCAATCATTTAATACTCAGATTCAAATATTAACTTAATAATTAATTAACTCTAATTTATAATGCTATTAATTAATTTTTAAAATTAAAAATAGTAAAAATTTTCTAAAAAGAAACTCCGGGTAAATGTTGTACAAATTCTTTAACTAATTCAACCCTCTCTTTTCTCTCTCTTCCATAATAACGGAGGGGATAAAGTTCATTAATGGTAAATTTGTATATCTTAATCCAGGTTTTGGCAACATTACTTAATTTATAATGTTCTGCAATTCTTTTAGCGTTTTTACCCATTTCTTCCCTAAGATCATCATCTTTAAATAATTTTACGACGTAATGTGCAAATTCTTTTAAATTATTAGCTAGATAACCCGTTTTTCCGTGTCGAATAACATTCATAATACCACATCCGTTCGCTCCTACATTTGGAGTTCCTTGAGCCATTGCTTCTAAAAGAACTAAACCTTCTGCTTCAATCCAAGACCATAAGCATGTGACATCTGCGGCTTTATATAATCGGATTAATTCTCTTAACGGAACTTTTCCTGCATATGAAACATAATCTTCCATTTTATTTTTTTTGATTGTTCTAATTACATCATTTACGCATGTTCCATTCGAGCCAATTAATAATAGATATGAATCCGGATATTCTCTATGAATTCTTTTAAATATTTTAACGATTTTTACGGGATGCTTTTCTGGAGCTAATCGTGAGGCGTATAACAAAAGTTTTCGGTCGCCTATACCATATTTCTCCTTTATATCATCTGCTTTTACATCATTATAAAAAAAATCCGGTATACCGTTAGTTAAATTAATAATGGGCTCCTTAAAATGATGTTTTAATAATAGTTCTTTTTTAGATTTATTTGGGACATGGATAAGATCATATTTATCAAGGATATGTTTTTCATATCTCCATATTAAATCTGATCTTGCGAGTAATTTGCCAAATACAGGTAAATAATTAGGTGCATAAAAAGTTAATGGTGAATTATGCGTTCCAATCATAGGAATACCTAAATATTTTGCCCAATTAATCGCCATACTACCTATTGTTGCATGTGTATGGATATGGGCAATATCTAAATAATCTTCTTGGCAAAAGAAATATTTATGTAAAGGAAAGCTTATAACAAATTCTGTTTTCTGAGAGACCATAGCACCCCCAAAATTATGAAAATGTAATGTAGGAGGGATTTTATAGCCATTCTGGATCTTAGGAGCATATACATGAACATTATGACCTGTTTTTGCTAATGCCTCACTCAAATTTCTAACACTAATTGCTGTACCATTAGTCTGACTGTACATACAGCTAAATAAACCAATATCCAATTTTTGCTTAACCATTATGCTCACTTTTAAATATCATAAATTTTCATCGGGTTAAAATGGGTTCTAAGTTATTCTTAAGAAAAACTTATAAAATATTTATAAATTAATAAATTATTCTTCATATTTATCTAGATAAGTATCGATTTAAATAATTACTTTTTATTAATATTTTTAGAGAATTTTAATAAGACGAAAACGTAAAATTTTCTATTATAAGATAAAAACCTATTCTATTATATCGATTTTTTTCTAATTTGAATATTATATAAATAAAAAGATTTTTTTGAAAAACTTCATAATATTAATAATAATAAAGGAGGTTTAATAAATGGATCCAGAAGAAGAAAAAAGAATCGTAGAAGATATTATGAAAAAAAGGAGACTTCCCTATTCTATTGAGTTATTAGATGTTCAAGGCGATCAATATACGGTTAGAAACACTTTTGGCTCAACCATCGTCTATATTAAAAAGGGAGATGATTACTTTTTAGAAGAAGAGCTTACAAAATCGTAAATCTCTTCTAATTTATCTTTTTAAAGATCTTTTACCTATATATACTTATTAAAAAAGGAAGGTTGATAATTATTTCGCAACAAAGTTTTGAAATGGGTCAAGAATTATGGATTAGGTTTGTTCCCGAAAGAAATCGATTTGGAATAAAAATCACCACTTATTTCGGCGAAGAATTTATTTTTTATGCGGATGATGTTAATATCTCTACCGTATTCCCTGCAAAACCCCGTCCTGGAGTCACACGTATGAATGTTTCCACAAAAGGAATTATTATGAAAGTAAGTCAGCCTTTTGTCATTTCGGGACAATTAATTAATAATGGAAGGACTATGGATATCAGACTTCATCATGAAAAATGATCTTCTTATTATTAAAATAAAAATGAACAATTATAGTTGCCATCAAAATTAGATTAATAAATAATTATGATCAAAATTATTAAATTAGATTATTATAATTAAATCAAAAAAACATAAAAATAAGGCGATTGGAATTCGTAGGAGAAGAATCAGACCTAATATAACAGAAAGTAGATTTACCGAAAAATTTAGAGCTGTAGTTGATGAAACTACTTCGCTTTCTATTTATAATAGAAATGATCTATCCGTGTGTGTTTTAAAGAGGGATTTGGCTAAAGATTATGAGGTTGAGATTCATGCTTCCGAAGCTCCGATATTAAATAAAATGTTGCCGGAGCCGGAACCTTATGAAAGTTCGCTTGCCGATATCAAAATATTACTTGAAGAAGTATTTCCGATAAACGATGCTATAAAAACAATATTCGGTGAGGATAAAGATTTAGAATTGAAAAGTGTTAAATTAGCAATTGGAGGCGGTCCGAATGATTATGTTTCCATAGATGAAAAAGATCTGCTTAAGATGGATGTAAAGCCAACATTAACGGGATTAATGGAATTTATTAGGGAGAACGAAGAGAACGTATTAGGAATTCTAGATCGGGAATATATTAATGAAGAAGGTAATATCATTTATTTAAATTGTATTAAGAAAAATGTATCGGCTAGTATTAATTCAATTAAGCTTAAAATAATTGCCTCAATGCAACAGAGAGGATTATATCTCCAGCAAGAACATAAATATTACGGAGTTCAGTTATATTTGATTATAGAATCAAATACTAAATATGATGATAAATTTTTGGAACTTTTAAAAATGCTTGATATAAACTGGGAGATGATATTTTTCAGAAGACAATTAGCAATTCAAGATTGGATTCAAATTGAATGTGAGAAGAATTCTGAGAATCTGAAAGGTTATTTGAGGGCAAAATATGATACTCTCAACTATTTTGATATAAATAACATTACAAGATTAGTTGTAAAAAATCAATTACCATTTATCGTAGCCGATAAAATTGCCTCTCTGTTATATAAAATGAAGGCGGAGAGGGCAAATCAATTTCAAGAGGATAGCTATTCTATTACATTAAAGAAAGCAGAAATTGCTGCGGCAGCTAAGATTGCATGTGCTTATTTATATCCAGGACAGGATGAAATTGAACTGGAATTTGACCAAGATATTCCAATTGCTGAAATACTAAAATATCAAGATGAATTAACAAATATTTAAACGATTATAAGAAAAAATAAAAATTTATTAAATCTTAGCTTATTTATAGGGTTTAAAGAAGTCCATATGACTGTTTTAATAAATCATTGTTTATTTCTCCAACAGTTATCGTTTTTCCTGTTTTTATATTATTGATTGTATAGGTTGCAGGAGCAAAAAGACCGGGATCAATTTTGTAGAAATCATAATTCGCTTCTTTAAAAATAACATTGAAAGGTTTACCGTAGCTAGGAGATTTACATGCAGGAGCCTTTTTAATTAAATCAAATAGCTCTGCCTCCTGTTCTTTATCTGCTTCTATTGTATAGAAAGTCATTCCTGCAGCAATTATAGAATCATTAGTAGTGCCCATTGCGGCAAAATCATCTTTAGCTATTGGAGCAATTGAAGTAGTACCGAAACCTTCTTTAATTACTTCTAATGGGAAATGGATTTCATGTAATTTATGGATTCCTGTTTCAACAATTCTGGCGGCTACCTGGATTGACCCTGTTAAACAAGCTGTTGGAGCGCAAACTGCATAAGTTTTTTCAGGATCTACAC
Organism: uncultured archaeon; assembly: GCA_964629395.1. GTDB lineage: Archaea > Asgardarchaeota > Lokiarchaeia > Sigyniarchaeales > SOKP01 > CAZVTX01. The sequence continues at coordinate 16,368 of CAZVTX010000019.1, read as the reverse complement.
CGCATTTACTTGAAACAATTTCCATTACTTCTTCGTTGGGCATTTGTCGAGTTTCAAAAACTATTACCGCACAATCAGATTCATCGGTATAATCTATTTCTTCAAAAAGCTTTTCAGTTTTTGCCTTTGCTCTTGCAGGTCCGGAGCCCAAAGATTGAAAAACTACCTTTTTCTTGATTTTTCCATCTTTTTCTACTTCTTTTTTTAATTTAACACTCCAACCTGCTAATTGTGAAGCCATACATGATATAATTGGATGAGATGTATGAACATTTACAGCAGGTAAATAGATTGGTGTTCTATATTGTGAATCAATTATATAATTTGTAAATTCGACAGTTCCTAAGCCGCCCATACAAATTTCTCCTACTAATTTTCCGCCAATCCATCCTGCATTTGTCATATCAATAACGGTATGGCCGCTGCTCAATTTATTGACTTTCGCTCCATATAACTCCTTGTTCTCAATTATTTTATTTACCAGTTTTAAAGCTAATTCATTTATTTTAATCATATAAATTCACAATTTCGATTATTTTTCTAATTTTTATTGCGTATTTTATATTTATTTTGGTAATTTTATATATATTATTAATTAAAAATTCTGATCTTACTTTTTGGATATTTAAAAATGAATTCTTATATTGAGAAAATTAACCCGTTAATAGAGGATCTGAAAAATATAAAGAATTATGTGTTAAATGTTTTTAAGCAAAATGATGCTTGTATTAGAATTTATACACATTTAGATGCAGATGGTTTATCTGCTGGTGCAATAATTGGAAAAGCGTTATATCGAGAACAAATACCTTTTCAAATCACAATTTTAAGACAATTAGAACGTGAAGAAATAATAAAAATAGTAAAAATCTCTGATGAATTTAATAATTTTTTTATCTTTACTGATTTTGGGAGCGGGCAATATATTGATCTCCAAGAAAAATTACTAAAAGATGAAAAATATCCAAATATATTAATTTTAGATCATCATTTACCGCAAGGAATATCGAATAAAGAAGAAATTGAAAAAATAAAAGAAATCAGAGAGAATACAAAAAAATGGCATATCAATCCTTATTTTTACGGTATTGATGGCAGTACTGAGATTTCGGGCTCTGGGATAACTTATTTTTTCGCTAAAGTTCTAAATGAAAAAAATATTGATTTATCTCCTATAGCAATTGTCGGGGCAACGGGAGATATTCAAAATTCAGGTGAAAATAAATCTTTTATTGGTGCTAATGAATTAATCTTAAAAGAAGCAATTGATTTAGATTTAATTGAAGTAATAAATGATTTAAATTTTTCACCAATTAAACCTATTAATGAAGCTATTGCTTACAGCTCAGATATAGAATTACCGGGATTATCTAATAATCCGAACAAGACCTTAAAATTTCTGCAAACAATAGGGATTTTAATTGAGAACTCCCAAGGAGATATAAAGACCCTTAATGATCTTAATCAAAACGAGAAGCAAAAAATAGCTTCTGCTATAATTGAATATGCTACTTTAAAACTCGATATAGAACCAAGCGAAATATATAAAAAGTTAATCGTAAATCGTTATATCCTTAAAAATGAACCAATTGGTTCAGAACTCCATGATACGGGGGAATTTGCAAATTTATTAAATTCCTGCGGAAGAACTGACAATGGTTCTTTAGGAATTGCCATTGCTATGGGAGATAGAAATAAAGCTTATCAAGATGCTAAAGAGATACTTCAATCATATAAACAAAAGTTAGTAAAGGCTTTAAATTGGCTTCAAGAAGAAAATAAAATTAAACAAAAGGAATATATCCAATATTTTTTCGGTGAAGATATAATCCCTGAAAATATAATCGGAACAATTGCTTCTATGTTAATATTTGATAATTCAGGTAAAATTAATCATTCAAAGCCCATATTTGGTTTAGCAACACGAGAAGATGAAAATGTATATAAAATTTCGGCAAGAGCACATGAATCTATTGTAAAAGAAGGTGTTAATTTATCAGAAGTTTTAAGAGAAGCTTGTGAAATGTCGAATATTGATGTATTAGGCGGAGGACATCCTCCAGCAGCAGGCACTAAAGTTCCAATGGATAAAATTGAATTATTTTTAGATAATTGTAATTTAGTTGTTAAAAAACAAATAGATGGCGATTTGAATAATCAAGATGATTAAATTTTATAAGATTCTCCTGCTTCGGGAGAGATTGCATTATATGAATTATTATTTAATTCTTTTGCAAATGTGGTTGTAGATTTATTATCACCGTGAACACAAAAAACAATATTAGAATTATCTTTAAATGATAAATTATTTACGTATTCATGGAGATGTGTTGAATCTGAATGACTGGAAAAATCAAAATATTCTACTTCACAATTTACATCAATTTTTTCAATTTTCTCAATTGCGGTTCTTCTTGAAAATGTTTTATATTCTAAAATTCCATCTTCTAATAATATTCTACCCGGACTTCCTTCAATTTGATAGCCTACAAGATATATTGCAGAATTTGGGTCTTGAGCAAATGATCTTGCATATTCTAATGCTGTCCCTCCTTTTAGCATACCGGAGGGTGCTATAAACACACCTTTAGTTCTTTTCGCAAACATTCTATCTTGTTGTGATTTTCGCTCTGAGATAAAATAAGCTTTTTTTATTGCTTTTAAATAAGCTTCAATATCTTTTAGAAAATCGGGATAATTCATAAATATCCTTGAGATTTTTCTTGCCATCCCATCTATAAAGATACGCCCTTTGAAATTATTTCTGTACAATATTAAGAGCGCTTCTTGTGAGCGTGCAACCCCAAATGCAGGTATTAAAACATTTCCTCCATTATCGATAATATTCATAATTCTTTTTACAAATTCAATTTCAAGTTCTTTTCTGTTGGGATGATCTTTCATAGAATAAGTAGATTCAATTATTAGTGCATCAATTTCGGGAATGTTCTCCGTTTTTGCCGATCTTATTAGTCTTGTAAATTGATTATTAATATCTCCTGTATACAAGATGTTCTTTCCATCAACTTCAACTAAAATAGATGCACTCCCGGGTATATGTCCTGCATCTATAAAAGTTAAATAAATATTTTTTGAAATTTTATACTTTTTACCGTACGATAAAAATTTTCCGGAATCAACCAATTTTTTTAATTCCTTTTTACCAAATGGATAGGGATATTGAGAAATTCTAAACATGTCATTTAATAATATCTCTACTAAACGTAATGTAATTTCATTTGTATATAATGGAATTGAATTATCTTTATATAAATAAGGTAAGCCCCCCGAATGATCTATATGACAGTGAGTTAAAGCTACACCTTTTAATTTTTTAAAAATAGAGTTTTGCGGAAATCGTTCTTCATCGGAAAATCTGATTCCATAATCCAATATAATCTGGTCCCCATTATCGGATTCTATTAAAATAGCAGACCGTCCTACTTCTCTGCAGCCACCTAAAAATACAATTTTTACCATTGTGGAGTTATTTAAGAATATTAATAATATCAAAAACTTTATTATTTTTTAAAAATAGACAAAAGTTATCAATTTTTTGCTATTATTTTATAAATAGAATTTTTTGAGGTAATTTAAAATGAAATACGAAGGAAAAGCAGATATAGGGATTATTGGCGGTACAGGTGCAGATATCGAATTGGAAAATGCTGAAGAAGTTAAGATATATACTCCTTATGGAAGGCCTTCTGATTTTATTAAAATAGGCGAATTCCACGGAAAAAAGGTTGCTTTTCTCTCCAGACATGGGACTGGACATGTAATCCCGCCTCATCAGTTAAATTTTAGAGCTAATGTATGGGCACTAAAAGAATTAGGTGTAAAATGTATAATATCTCCTAGTGCAGTTGGATCTCTGAAAAAAGAACATAATAAAAAAAAGTTTATTTTAGTCGATCAATATATAGATAGAACTAAAAAAAGATTAGACACTTTTTATGAAGGAGGACAAGTATGCCATATTGGACAAGCTGATCCTTACTGTGCTTATTTAAATGATCTTTTCTATGAATCTGGAAAGGAATTAAATTTAGATATTCAAAAAGGAGGAACTTATGTTTGCATTGAGGGACCAAGATTCTCTACAAGAGCTGAATCAAAAATGTTTCGCTTATGGGGTGGTGATATCATAGGTATGACAACCTATCCTGAAGTTGTTCTTGCGGCTGAAAAAGAAATTTGCTATTGTTGTATTGCTTCTGTTACAGATCTCGATGTTTGGGCGGGAAATTGCCCAAATTGCGGAATTGTGGAATATGGTGAAAAATGTGAAATATGCGGTGGTCCAGTCGAAAAACTTGCCGTTGATGTCAATGAAATTTTAGAAACTATGGCTGAAAATGCCGAAAACTTGAAGAAACTATTAGAATTAACAATTCCTAAAATTGATACAGAAAGAGATTGTCCGTGTAGGCACTCTTTAACGGGAGCAATTTTATAAAGATTTTCTCGTTAAAAAATTCAAATTTTTTTTATTTTACAACTCTTTTTTGAATAAAATGAGAATTATTAATCATCGATTATGAAAATATTTAATTTTAAAAACTTAATTTTCAATAAATATTAAAATTTCTATTAAATTGAGTAATGTCTTCGTTATGGATTGAAGTTTTAGGACTAATAGGCTCTGGTTTCGTTGGAATTTCTTTAGCCATGAGAAATATTTTAAAGTTAAGAATTTTAAATACAATTGGTGCATTATTGTTTATCTTCTACGGTTTAATCTTACTTGCTTATTCCGTTTTTATTGTTAATTTTATTATCCTTTTAGTTAATGTCTATTATCTCATTACTTTAATGGAGAAAACGGATAAATTTTCTATCCTTGAAATTAAAGATATTAATTCTCCTTTTCTGGTTAAATTTATTAATTATTATTTTGATGATATTAAGAAATTTTTCCCGGAATTTTCCTTAGAGGATTTAAAAAATACCAATAATTTAATAATTCTTAGAAATATGATTCCAGTAGGAATTTTTATTTCTAAGCCGCTCCCTACGGGTGAAATGGAAGTAATTTTAGATTATGTTATTCCTGATTATAGGGATTTTAAAAATGCTCATTTTTTATATCTAAAAGAGACAAAAAGGCAAAAAATGAACGGATTCCATACCTTTATTACGAGAACAGAAAATAAAAAGCATTCAAAATATCTCCTTAAAATTGGATACATACAAGATTCAGAAGATAAAACATTGTATAAAAAAGAAATTTAATATTAATTTATTTATCTTCGTGAGATATTAATAACCAGCTATCATCAGTAGATTCAACGCTGGTATATTGAATATTTCCGTGTTCATCTAAATGACTAATTATTTGAAGTCTTGGAGGGATATATCCGCTTGCTATATTAAATATCTGGTATAAAACCGATCTTTTTGGAGTATATGGTGTATTATACCAGAAATATTTACGATTTTTTTCGGTAGGACTATTTAACGCATCCTCAAGCAATTCTCTTTCATCTTCTTCAATTTTAATATGGTCTAAAACACCTCCCGTAAGATTTTGTAATTCTTTTGAGTTATTTACCCACTCTTTAACTTCCTCCCATCTTTTATACTTCTCTTTTTGATTTTGAGGTGGCTCGGCGTTTTTAATTACTTCTTGAATTAATTTTTGATAAAAATCCTCTGATTTAAATTCTAATGCTTCCCAACCAAAACCATCAAACATATAATGACCCCCAACAATATTTCCATACCACTGGCTTGGTATCCCATGAGGATTTTCCTTTAATCCATAAAACTTTAAAACTTTTTTAGTTTCTTCTGGAAGAGCGGCGATCTCAGGGAAGAAATCATATTTTATCGGAGGACTTATCATTAGAACAGGTTTTAACTGCAATCTTGCTGTAACAATCTCATGAACAGTTCCTACACTATAAATATTGGTTGGAACGAATGTAATAACAAAATCGGATAAATCTACCATCCTTAAATCGATATGGACGGTTTCCCAAAAATCTGTCTCGAATCGAGCCCTTGTCTCATCATTAGTCCAAAAATCTTTTTCATAAATCTCTTTAGAATAAATTACGCCTTCTTGACCATAATTTTTATGACCTTTAATTTGGGGTTTATTCCACGGATCTAATACAATAATTCCTAAAGCTTTTAAAACAGGAGTTAGAATTGAACGCCATCCTAAAAACTTCTCAATAACCCGGGATCCTACAAAGTCCATTGGACCGGATAAATAAACTCTTGTTCCTTCTAGTAAATTTGTCATATAATCTCCTCCTTTTGGTTTTTTAAATTCTTACTTTTCTTTTTTATTTTTCTTGAAATTTATTTTTACTTAATATTTCTTTAAAACCTTCTATTATTGCAATACTCGAACTTGCACCTATCCTTGAGGCACCTGCAATAATTAACTTTTCAGCGAATTCATAGGTCCTAATACCTCCTGAAGCTTTTACACCCATATCATTTCCTACAATAGACCTCATTAATCTTACATGTTCTATAGTAGCTCCAGCTGAACCAAAACCAGTACTAGTTTTGACAAAATTGGCACCCGAATCTTTAGCTATTATACATGCCTTTTTAATTTCATCTTCCGTTAAATAGCATGTTTCTAATATAACTTTAGTTAAAGCATTTTTAGAAGATTCAATTACGGCTTTTATATCATTTTTAACAAGATCATAATTTCCGCTCTTTAAAGCACCAATATTTATTACCATATCTATTTCACTGGCACCTAATTCTATCGACTTTTGAGCTTCAAAAGCTTTAACTTCCGAAATTGTTGCCCCTAATGGAAATCCTATAACCGTGCACACTTTCACGTCTGTATCTTTTAATATTTTTGCTGCTAATTCAACATAACTAGGATTGACGCAAACTGCACCAAATTTATATTTAATTGCTTCATTACAAAGTTTCTTAATATCTTCCTCTGTAGCATCTGGCTTTAAATTTGTATGATCGATAATTCTTGCCAAATCTTCAATGTTTATTTTCATTAACATTCCTCCTAAATTTACTTAAATTTCAAAGAATTTTATAAAAAGAAGAAATAATTAGTTAAATAAATTATCTTTTAAAAAATAAAAATTAAAAAAATATAGATTTTTATACTTCTGCCAATTCTCGACTTACTTCATCCATTTCTTCCCATCCCGCTGAAGTTTCTTCTTCTGGGCGTTCTCTTCTAAAAATATAACGTCCTGCGATTATCATTGTAAGAGGCAATACTATAAAGAACAAGAAAAATTCAATATCGGTCCAAGGTAAAACTCGACTTGGGGCAAATCTGTTCATGTTCCACACTATTAATAATGTTAAAATATAGGTTGTAACAAAATTGGCTAAAGGATCCATAGACCTTGTTAACCCTAAACCTGTCTTTCTCTTTCCGGTAATCGGCCAAAATAGATTTGACCCCAACCATCCGAGTTGATCAACAATTACGTGCCCCCAAATACCTCCTATGACAATACCAATTATAGTTAAAATTTCATAATCAGAAAGAATAATTCCATTCATATAATAAAAAAGTCCCGCAAATAGAGCAAAAGTAAGTCCAAAGAAAATTCCGATTGTTAATGAATGCGACCAACGTCTATGCCACTGGATAAAGTCAGCATAAACAGTTTCTCCTTCCCTTCTAAATTGAAAGGTAGGGCCATCCCATATATCTACATTTGTAACATCTTCATAAGAGTAATAAAGATTTGGCTTATATTTTACTATGGCAATTTTCTCTTCCTCAGGCTCTGTACCATGCATTACTTCAAGTCCTGTTGTAATTAAAGGTCCTATTTTTACCTCTACTTCTCTCTCTTTTAATCTAAAAAGTACCGAATATCTTCGCCAAAGACCATTTGGCATTTTAATCGTTTGAAGTTTTAATCTTATAACCTTCTTAGTTTTATAAGCTTCATTAATACATTTTGCTATTGTTTCAGCAACACGCCAAGGATCAAGATCTTTAAAACCAGGAGTAACTACATAATCTGCTTTCTCCACATAACGACTGAATTTGAAATCCAAAAAATCGGGTAAATATCCGAAAATTCCACCAATAGGAATCAATAGAGTAAGTAAAATTAAATCAGGATCATAAGCTGCAGCCATTACCATTGGAAAAAATGTTGCTACACATACTCCGGTCATAAAATGTGTTAAACCTTTCATTTATATCACCTTAAGCTATTCCAAATAATTGACTAACATATAAGGTCAATCCCGCCATAGAAATCATAATAGGAACTGTAATAACAGCAATACAATGAATTCTACGTGTATTAAATGCAAGCGGGATATAACCTATTGCTGTTGCAACTGCCAATACTAATAAACCGGCAGTGTTTAACATTAAATATGTTAAAATTATCATTACAATTAACCCAAAAGCCGAAATAATTCTGGTATCAATTCTGTGAATTGTTTTTGTAATTAAAAGTATTATTAATGTAAATAATAGCCAACCACAAGCAGCAGCGATTAAGACTGAAGCTGCTATAATTAATAATTCTCCTTGAGTTTCCGGAACATAAAAGAGAGTTATGAAAAGTGCAGCACCTCCCCGCCTAATTACTACTCCAGGGATAAAAAGCAACAATACTGCTCCGATATAATAAACTGATCTTGATAATCCCTGACTAAACATGAAAGATCTATCTCCCGATTGTGCAACTGCATGTCTGGCAAATGTATTTCCTACACCCGCAGTTAAAGATGGAACTAACATTCCTATCGCACCACCTATCAACCCCGCTGCAACACCTTGAGTCATCTCCGAGGCATTCATTTCAATTGATTTCCCTAAATTTTGTTTTGGAATCCTATTTTTTCCTGTAAATAATGTTTGCAATAATGACGGAATTGCAAAAAGTCCTACAAATGCCGCTGCGAGTCCTTGAAAGGCTCGCTCTGCAGGAACGAGTTGGCTAAAAAAAAGATAAATCCCAAGAATCCCCGCAGCAATTATTACAAAAAGACCCATTAATAATTGTACCCATGCTGCAGCAAGATTTCTAATTCTAGATTTCTGCCTTGCGGGATCTTTTGGCCATTCTGATAACCAAACAAATGCCATTGCAGTAGCGATTATCCAGAGAGTATGCTCGGTTATTAAATCAACAATCATTACTAAATAATCTCCGGCAAAAATTATTAATAAACAACTAATAACTGCCCCTATTATTGCTCCAAATCCCGTTAAATATGCCGCTTCATAACCTCTTCCATCTTCTAAATATTTTTGACTCGGGAATACCATAAAAATACTTGAGTCATCGGGTGTTTGAAAAAAAACTGCTGAAACACAAGAACCTAAACAATATCCCATTAACATTGATACAGTAAAAGCGGAAAAAACTATAGGATCAAATATCATCGAACCTTCTATTAAAAATAAAACTACGAATCCTAAAATAGAATAAATGTGAAGCCCGGGAATTAGAGAGAGAATTGTAGCAATTGAAACTCCAATTATCGCAAAAAGGATACACATTAAAACAATATTAAATTCAATCAATCTTCGACACCCCCATGGCTAATTATTTCAAAATCATACATAGAACCGGGTAATACCTCTACGATATCGTAATATTCTTGGACAATCCCTACAACCTTAATTTGATCGCCAACAATAACACTAATGGATACATTAGGGGCAAACTCTCGTACATAGTCGGGAAAATATATTCTTATTACATCGTCTAAATCAAAATAAGACCCATCGCCTCCGACATAAGTAACTTCTCCGGTAACTTCTACTCTTTTTCCTAAATACTGATCGGGAGTAGAATTATAATATTGATATAATTGTTTCGCAGTTAAAGAGTAATCAATTTCTCTGATTATTGTAAGATAATAACTTGCTTCTAAAATAAGATACATATCTTCTCCTTTAATATAAACGGTTCCTCTTACACGACATTTATCGCCAATTGCAGGAGTATTTTTTTCTTTAATTAAATCGTTTGTTGCTTCGGTATAAGCCTTTACATCGATTGAACCTGTCTTATCTTCCACGGTAAATATAACCATTCGCCAAGATTCATCACTGGCTTCTCTGTAATCAATATTAGTTATTGTTCCCTCAATAATAACTACACCATTCGAGTATGTGGGACCAATATCACCTATATTAACTAATGGTGCGGGTTCTATTTGAGCATAAATAGATAAACCAATAATTCCAATAATAACAGCAACAAAGCTTGTAATTTGAGTAACTCTCAACCTTGTCCCATGAGGCATCTTTGAACCGCATTCAGGACAAGAATAAAATGCCCCGACATAAGCTCCACAATTCGGGCAAAAGCCTGGGCGAGCTTCAACAGGTGTATAAACATATTCTCTTTTAACTTTCTTCATATATACATCACTCCAATATTATTATTGCTCCTTTTGTTGTATTAGAGGGCATAATCTCAAGTTGACCTTGATATTTCCTAACCATTCCTATAATTCTAACATTTTGACCTTTCTCAAGATATACTGCACGATCTCCTGCAATTGAGAAAAGATCTCCACTAATAAATACCGTTATATCTCCCGTATTATCCTCGACCGTCAAAAACATATAATTTACGGAAGTTCCTGAATAGGAGGCATATCTATCTGTAATATTACCCTCAAAAACAACCTTTTTATTCAAATCATTAAGAAGAATATCATTAATTTTCTTACTTTCTGCTTTTTCCCATATTACACGATAAGATTCATAACTATTAAGTAGTAATTGCACTATTAAAGTACCTGAACTGTTATATACATCAACTTTTCCCTCTACAAAAATACTATCTCCTATACTTGGGAGGGCATCCGCCTTTTTTAATGATGATGTAAAATCTGACCAACCGAAGCAAGTAATAGAGCCTGTACTATCATTTACAACAAAAGAGGTTTTTTCATAACGTTCATCATAATCAATATCGGAAACAATACCCTGAATTCTCACCGTTTGGCCCTCCATATTTGCATTGATCTGGTTAATCGGAGTGATTTTAGTTGCTTCATAATAACCATAAATCATAAGGCCGATTCCTGAAATTCCAATTAAAATAACTAAAATATGAATTTTTTTTAAGGAATATCTTTCTCTGGGAGTCATCTTAGCTCCGCATATTCTACAAGAACGATTTTTTGGAACCGTTTTACCGCAAGAGGGACATTTACAAGTTTCTTTTTCTATTGGTTTAAAAATTTCTGTAACTTCTTCTTTCATCTATGTAACCTCCCAAAGTTGTAAAATATTTTGTAATTCAAACATTCTTATATTTAAATTCAAATATGATTCAATGGCGATGTAATTTTGCGGTCCATATTTTAATATTACGATTTCTGGTAAAGGATTTAAAGGTTGACCAATTTCAATTAATTCATGATTTCTTTTTATATATTCTTGAACAAATTCAGATGGTTCTACATCATCAAGCGGAGCACCATTAAAATCTAAATGAGAAACCCAAACAGCTGCTCCATAAACTTGTTCAATTTTGCTTCTTATATCTTCCAAATTAATTGGAATATATTTTTTCTTTTTCTCAATTTCAGCTTTTATATCTTTTGTCATTTCTTTTAATTTATCTTTATCGATAAGTGCCTTTACCATCTGAATTTCCTTTTCACGTCTAATTAAATATCCTACAATAGAGATTGCAAGAAAAACTATTGTAGCAATCGGTAACCAAAATAACCATGTATACGTTTTTATTAATTCTTCAGCTTCTTCGGCACTTTCGGGAATATTTTTATCCGAAAGATTCTCCCAATCATAATTAAATAGATTTACATAATAAGAGGCAACGTCCATTGAAGATACAATTATTCCTATCTCTCGATTATTTGTTGCGGAATTCTCTGCCCAATTTAATGATGAGATCATTACAACCTTCTCATCAACTACTAAGGCTTTTACATGAAATTTTTCAATACCGTTCTCATTTTTAGAATATTTCACTTCAATTCCGTGTGCTCTTAAAATACTTGCCGCTTCATCGTTATTATTATCACCTTCTATATTATAAAATGTGGAATCTAAAATAACTTTGATAACTACACCTCTACTCGATGCATTTATAAGAGCTTTCAAGAACGGATTGTTATTCTCTCCTCCGAAAAACCCTGTCCAGGTGGGATATAGATAAAATAATTCTGCATAAATGGAACTATTTGCTCTATTTATTAAGTCAACTATTACGTCAATCGTCTCATCCGGCCCTATTACGGTTTGGAACCTGCCAATAATATTATATATTTTATAATCACTAATAGGTTTATAATCACCTTGAAGTATCTCATAATTTGCTTGTGGTGCAATTTTGATATCATCTATATTAAAATTAGTACCTAAACTCCAATCAAAATTAAAAACTGCTAAATATTTTCCCGCTAATTTAGAATTATTTACAGCAATACCCCAACCTCTATTTCCTGCAGAAGTCTCTTTAGGAATTCCAGTAGGCTTAAAATTCTCTGTTGATATAACCACGGTTTCATTGTCAATTATCATATATTTTGCATGGGTATAAGAAAAGAATTTTTTACTCTCCCATCGGACGGAACCATTTTCGTGATTATTAATCTCTCTGGCAACATACACAACTTCATTCGCTACTGAAGTGCCTCCTGTATAAACGGATGCTCCGGGATATCCATCTTCTAAAATTAAGCGAACTTTTACTCCACGATTCATAGCATTTATTAATTCTTCAAGAATATACGTTGAAGTAAACTGATAAACGCAAATATCGATACTCTTTTTTGCTGAACCTATTAGACACTTAAAGGCATTAAAAGAATTATCTGGTGAATTAAAAGCAATTATTCTTGCACTTCCGGAAAAAGGTGTTGAAAGAAAGTAAGTTGTATTTGTATGCCTACCTATTGAAGGATAAACGTTATATCTCCAATCTGAACTACTATTTGTATCTATATAAACATCTCCGTTATAAGGATCATATAATCTCGCTAATGCCTTACCGTCACTCCCTTTATAAACACCCTCATCCTTCCAAGAATAACTATTTAATGGATTAGAATAATTCTGACTGCTCGTCCGCCAAGCAACATGATCTATTATATTTTCATATATATCAGCTAAAATAATATCTGAAGGCTCTGATTCCGTAAGAGTAAATGAATCTTCAAAATAATCTCCTACAATATCATAAATTTCATTACAAAGAGTATAGTCATCTAATACGGTCAAATAAGATTTTGCATGAATTACTGTCCCTGGAGTAAACTCTACCTCGGGATTTGACCAATATTTACTTCTTCTTAGGGTATAATAACTCAAATCAATGTCTTGATCCGTAGGATTGTATAATTCGATATATTCCCTCCCCGTTTCCGAATAATCATCATCAACATTTATCATTAATTCTGTTATCAATACACTTCCCGGAATTCCGGGTTCAATATATTTTGGCTTTATAAAAGGATTTATCGGTTGAACTAACCAATCTGCAGAAGTATTGGTATCTTGAAGTTCATAATTGGAACCATTAATCCTATTTAAACTATACCCTGCGGATAATCCCCCCGTTGCATTCTTAGTGTCATTCCAACCGGTATTTGGACCTCTTGGATAAGTATTTGTAATTGAATCTCCATAAATAATTACATCTAAAACATAATTTCTCAAAGAATCTCTATAAATTACTAAATCCTCATAATTATTAGTTAATGAAATTGAATAAGTATAATTATAAGTTGGGGAATCACCTACTACTATAACATTTCTAGGAGGAATAATAATGCTCCCGCTAAAGGCTATTTCTGTAGTTGACCCTCCATAATCATATATAATTATTCCATCTAGAGTAACGGGCCAGGTAAAATTATTATATAATTCTATAAACTCATCAGATTCAGACATTCCGATTTCACTAAAAAGTATATCTCCAGAAGTTATTTTATAAAAAGAGCCGGGTGTAGGGTTTGGAGTAGTATACCAATCTTTGCTTGAATTAGTTTCACTTAAAATTTTTCTCGTTAAATTATAACGAAATATGCTGGATCCTTGTGGTAACCCTCCTGTTGCATTATTCGAATTGATCCATCCGTATTGTGCCCCATATGTAAATCCATTAGCTCCATTCCCCCAGCAAACTACATCAATAATATTTCCATCAGTATTATTGAGAATAAGAACATCTCCTACATCATTTAGCGAGATATTTCTAGGAATATCAACAACAGTAAGGTCTTCTCCAATTACAATAGTTTCTTTAGGATGAATTATAGAATTGGGAATAATTGTATTATTATCGTTAACATAAGAATATAGTTTTAAGCCTCCTAAATTCAAGATATAATCTCCATAATTAAACAATTCTATCCATTCTAAATCTGAACCCCCATACATTACTTCAGAAATTAGAATTGTTTTTGGTCGTTTTATATTAATTTTTACATAATTAGAACTTGTATTTCCAAAGTTATTAAATGCAACTACAATATAATAATATGTACCGCTGTAATTTGATATAAAAAAGGGTGAGTTTGCCGATTGATTTGAAATAATAATTAAACTATTATTAATTTCCGTTATTGGTTTATCATACATATAAATTGAATAATTATTTGCACTATCAGAATTGGTCCATATTAAATTAAATAATCCATCTGTATCTGGATCATCAGCATCTGTCGTTAATGAAAATGCTCCTGGAGGCTTTTCCACTTTTACCGATACATAATTAGATAATGTATAACCTGTCTCATTATAAGCGGCAATTGCATAATAATGAAGACCATTGGTTGCATTAATATTGTATGGCGAGTATGATATATCTAAATCAGCTAAAGTGGTTAAAGATTTATTTATTTCTGTTATCGGTTTATTATATGTATATAATAAATAATTATTTGCACCTTGAGAAGAAGTCCAACTTAGAGAAAAAAGTCCATCGGTATCAGGATTATCAGCATTCTCACTTAAAGTAAAAGAACCCGGAGTATTATTTGGATTATATGAATATTTCGGAATAGAATTTAATGTTACGGGAGCAGCTATCCAATCGGCAGATGTATCCGTATCCTGCAACTCATTTGTTGATGTATTTATTCTTTGAAGACTGGTTCCACTTGATAGGCCTCCAGTGGCGTTTAAAGGTCCAATCCATCCGGTATTAGGCCCCCAAGGATATTTATTTGAGATATCATTTCCGTATATAATGACATCTAATTCAAAATCATCCCATCTATAAAGTACTAAATCTTCATATGGATTCGTTAAAGTTATGGCATCAGTATAATTATAACTTGCACTATCTCCTACTACAAATGTACTTCTTGGAGGGATAATCGTATTTTCTGAAAAAATAACTTCATTTGAACCATATCCATAATCATATATTCTTACTCCTCCAATTACTATGGGCCATGTTAAATTATTAAATAATTCTATAAACTCATTAGTCTCGGACATTCCAATTTCGCTAAAAAATAAATCTCCTTTTTCAACCTGATAAAATTTACCAGGTGTGGGTTTATTAGTTGCATACCAATCAGAACTACTATTTGTTTCACTTAATTTACTATGGGTAAGATTATATCTAAAGATGCTATTGCCTTGGCTCAATCCTCCTGTTGCATTAGAATTTCCAATCCATCCATTATTTGCTCCATATTGAAAATTTGGAGCACCTGTCCCCCAGCAAACAACATCTAACATTTTATTTTCACTACTATTTAATATTAAAACATCACCGTTATCATTTAACGATAAATTAACTAATAAATCCACAATATCTGATTGTTCTCCAATAACTAATGTGCTGCGAGCTTTGATTATAGTATTAGAAGGTATAACTGTTTTGTTATCATTAATATAGGAATACAATATGCATCCTCCTAAATTAATATCAAAACTCTCATTATTAAAAAGCTCGATCCATTCTTTTCCATTCCCTCCATACATCACTTCCGAAATTAAGATTGACCCCATAGAGGGTTGATAGACAATATATTTAGGCAGTGAACCGGGAGTTGGATTTGTTCCTAATTTCCAGTCTAAAACAAGATTATTATCTTCTAATTCACCTCCCATAGTCTGATTTATTCGGTAAATTGATTCACCAGCATCATCTGGAGCTGTTACAGTTGTTAAACTTTTCCAATACCATTTTCCTAAAGTAAGATCAGAACCGGTGCCCCATACAACTACATCTTGTATATTGTCCGATGTATCTTCTAAAATTAATTCATCCCCTCCGTCTATTAATGTTATACTATCATTAAAATCGGTTTGTGCAGCAGAATCCCCTATGGTAATTACTTGATTTGGTCCCAGTATGCCAACGGAATCTAATGATGCTTCAAGAGTGCCCGATCCATCTCTTATTTCCCAACCGGTAAGATTTATTGAAGAACTTG
>CAZVTX010000018.1:9982-23002 GCA_964629395.1 uncultured archaeon | reverse complement strand
TTATCTCTATAAGTATTGAAAACAAAATATTTTTTCATTCCCTAAAAAGATTAAGTTGAATTTATCAATAAAATTATTCACGATTAAAGCGTTTATCCCAATTGGATTTTCTAAGTTAGATGTGGTGAATTTTAATTCTATTTTAACATCTTCATAGATAAATTTACTTTTGTAAATTGGAGTATTGACAATTCCATTTGCAGTTATCATTTTTCTCATTTCAATCGGTTTTAAATTCTCTTTAGAAATAATTTTTTCATCTAACGTCATAATTGATGCACCTGTATCCACTAAACCTAACAATGGTTTTATTCGTTCATTTAATTCAACAAATATTTTTAAAAGAGGATAAAAATGGGTACCTATTTTTACTTGATTATAGCATTTTGAATTCTCTGAGAAAAATAATGAAAAGATTATTTCAAAATTTTCCAAATCCTTTCCTTTACGAATTATTGCCGTAGCAGAATCAGGAAATTTTTTTAATAATTTTTCTGCAACTTCTTTAATGGAATCTCCAATAACAACAATTTCATTTCTGGCAATACCTAAATATTTACCATCCGGAATAAAATCAGGGATTTTAATCTTTGATTTATCAAAAGGAGGATTACTATTTTTAAATTCACGAATTAATTTTTGAAAATTTAATTTATTATCAACGGCTTCTCTAATGAATTCGCTAACACTTTTATATCCTTGAGATCGAACAATATCTTCAATTTTCTTTTTTTTTAAATCATCAATTTTGAAATTAATTATAGTCATAAAAAAAGTAATACTTTTATATTTAAATTAGATAAGAAAAATAATACATAAAAATTTTATTTTAAAATTATTACAAAATTTTATTCTTTTTCTTTAAAGCCTTTTCTAAATATTTGGAGGCTTCTTGATTATTGGGATCAATTTTAAGGGCACTTTCAAGATATTTTACAGCTTCTTTGTATAAACCAAGACAATAAAAAGAAATTCCTTTATATTCCAGATCGATAGCAGATTCTTCCTCTTTAATGATCGGCTCGGATATTTTTTCTCTAAATATTCTCCATAATAAATTCTCTAAATCTTGTTTTAATTCCGAAAAATTTTGATAACGTTCATTAGGAGATTTTTGTAGGCACTTCTCGATGATTGGATAGAATTCTTCTTTCACAAGAGCATCAGGTTGATGTTTATAATCTAAATAATAGTGTTTTAACATATATTTTGAAAAGGGCATTTTTCCTTTATTTACCATCTGGTACATTACGATGCCAAAACTATAAATATCACTTCGAATATCGCCTTTACCTTCGAATCTTTCAGGAGCCATCCAGGGTGGCGAGCCGACTATTGGTTTCTCATTATGAACACATACAAAACTAAGATTTTCTGCACAGGAATTTATCAATGATTTCCAATCATTAATAGGCTCTGCATTTTCCCATACACGTGCTAAGCCGAAATCCGATATTTTCAAAATTTTATCTTTAGTTATCATAATGTTAGAAGGTTTTATATCAAAATGAACCTCTATTCCCTTACTATTGGCATATTCCATTCCTGAGCAGAATTGGATGCTCCAAATAAGTGCTTGTTTTAGGGAAATCTCATCTTTATAATAATCTTTTAATGTATTTCTCCCTTTCTCATCAGGTTCAATATATTCCAATGCAATATAAATTCTTTTATCTAATTTTATGACATAATAAGCATTTACGATGAAGGGATGCTTTCCTAATAAAATCCAAGCTAAAGATTCATACTTAAAGCGATCAACCACGAGAGGATTGTTTAAATATTTTTTTTTAAAGGTCTTAAGAACGATTGTCTGATTTTTTAATAAATCCCTGCAGAGATATAGTTCTCCCATTCCCCCTTCTCGTCGTTTGCCAAGAATGGCTTCAATTTTATACCTTTTACTGATTAAATCTCCTTTTTTAAATTTTGTCATGGATGATAATTTTAATGCGACAATTCCTTAATTAATTTTGCGGAAATTTCATCGGAAATCCATTCAGCCATACCTAATGTGGTTTTTTTATCGAATTCAATGATTAATAGGAGATTTGATTTCACATCTCCGAAATCAATAATTCTTTCGCAAATTTTATTGCCGCTACTAAAAGTGCAGAATGTTTCCGGTACATCTAAAGTTCCCGAGGTAAAACGAATTTCAATCTCCCTCATAACTCGTAATAGGGTTTTTTCTGATAATGATGAATATAATAAATTTCCTTCCATTGAGATGAGAGATGCCCCAATAATTTCATTTTGCTTAATTAATTCCTTAAAAAATTCTATAATTTTATCTGTTTTTTTACTTTCATCACCCTTTTTGGAGAAGAAAACATCATCAATTCCGTATATAATGGGATCAATTTTATTATCAAATTCTTCATTTATTATTACTTCCCCATCTTTTAATGAAATATGATCCAAATTCTTTAGAAAAATTTTAGAGATTTTCTCCAATCTACTATTTAAAAATAACAGATTTTCCGTATCATCGGCAATAATTATAAAAATATATGTTTTCATTTTTTTAAAAACAAAACGTAAATCTCCCATTTCAAGAATTTCGAGTTCTTTTGACAGCACAGATTTTGAGAAAGTAAAAATAGCTGAAAAAAAGGGAGTGATTAAATCAACTTCCATTTTTTTAAATTGAGGGGAATAAATTCGCCTATATATACATTCCCCGCTTTCTTTTAAAATTAATAAAGAATGTATTTTCATGTTTTAATAGAAAATTATATTTCATTATTGAAAATTATCTGCTAAAATTTATAATAATATAAATCATAAATATTTCTCTATTATCATAAAGAAAACGATATTTTTACAAGCATGTTAATTCCGTGCGATCTTCCTCTTTTTCAGCTCTCATTTTCTCAAATCTTTTTACATTCCATTTATTTTGAGCGATTGAACAGTATTTCCGGCATAAGCATACAGAACAGTGTTTATGGTTCAATCTCTTTAATGCAATGAGAGTTATTACAAGGTAAATCGATATTAAAATAAATATAGAGAAAATTTGCAGATAAGAAGTGAATTCATAAATAATTTCAGGTCTTTGACTTAAATTATTAATATGAAAGATTAAATATATTATACCAATTATAACAGGGAAAAACCAATCAAATAGATATAAAGGAAAAATTTGTTTTTGACGTTTATTAAATATATTCCCACATTTCTCAAAATATTCTGAAATATCGTTAAATTCATCTTGGAATGTATAATAACATTTTTGACATAGGAATTTTTTTACAAAAAATAAATTAAAAGAGATCGTATAAAGAAGATAAAACACCAAGATAATGATATTAGTATAGAGAATAAGTAAGCCTAACATTATTCTCCCGATATTTAGAATGACATATGTTAAATCCTTGCGTCTCTTACATTTTTTATAGGAAAACATTTTATTAATTAACTCAAGAAAAAAATTATTTTATATATAGAATTTATTAAGTTTAATAAAATCGAGTTTATAAGAGAGATTTAAATAGGATGTCTTTAAATAATAAAAAGGAATCTAGAAAAGATAAAAAGCCTACTTCTAAAAAGAAAATTATTATTGCCGTTTTTCTTGTAAGCTTTGCATTTTTAGGGTCATATTTAATTTATTTTATTTTGCAGATAGCATTAAATACCAACACTCCGATGGTTGTAGTGGTATCAGGTTCAATGGAGCCAACGTTGTATAAGGGGGATTTATTATTTTTACAGGGGACTGATCCGGAAGACTTAAAAAATGGGACAATTGAAGATAAAAAAGGTGACATTATAGTTTATGATGCACGAGGTCTATGGGCCGGAGCGCCTGATGAACCTATTGTCCATCGCATAGTTGGAAAATGGCATAATGAGAGCGGATGGTGGTTTTTGACGAAAGGTGATGCAAATGATGCGGTTGATAGAGCACCCGTTCCAGAAGATCGCATTTTAGGTAAAGTTGTAGGCAGAATTCCTTATATTGGATGGGTTAAAATAATTTTGACGGAGAGCGGCATGTTAATGCCTATTATTATAATACTTTCAGCTTTATTATTATTCAGCATAATTTCAGATATTATTCATGAAGATGAGGAAGAAGAGAAAGAAAAAGAAAAATTAGAGAAAAAGAGAGACGGGATACCAAAAATAGAAGACCAAAAGATAAAAATGTTGAGAAAGAAAGAGATTAATGAAGAAAATGATGATTTTGACTTTTAATAAACTTTATACATAATATTATACATTAATATTAACAAGACAATAAACTTTTTAAAAGTGTTAAAATTCTAAAAGAATAAGTTTACTGCATACTTTTTGTGGTAAACTTAATATATACATCGTAATTACAATAAAAATTACGATATAATATCATCAACACATTATACATAAAAACAAAAAAATCTAAAAAAAACCAATAAAAAAACCAAAATTACTATAAAACAAAAATTTAAAAAACAACAAAAGGAGTGAAGAAAAATGAGTAAAGAACAACAAGAAAATGCTGTATATGTTGGCCGACGCCCTACGATGAATTACGTCATGGCTACCATGATGATTTTAAATCGTGGGGAAGAATGCACCGTAAAAGCTCGTGGAAGAGCGATTTCACATGCAGTAGATGTTTGTGAAATCCTCCGAAACAGATTTTTAAAAGGCATCGAATATAAAGAGATTAAACTCTCAACCGAGCAATTAGAAGGAGAAAACGGCCAAAATAATAACGTCTCCAGCATTGAGATCGTTTTATCTCCGCCAAAGAAAAAATAAAATAGAGATCTTTTGTTAAGGTCTCTCCAGTAAAGCAACACTCAAATATTTCTTTTTTTTTAAATTATTTAACCTAAATTTTCGAGATTTTTCTATTTAAATTAAAATATAAATAAAAAATTCGCTAAATTATGATTATTAGGAATTAATTTAATGTAAAATTACTCATCAATTGGAAAATTAAGATGTTAGAAAAATATGAAAACATTGCAGGGTTCAACCTTGAAGGTTATTTTATAAAATATTTAGGCGGTATAAAGGTCATGGAATTTATCCCTACCGTAGAGGAATTTGAAGGATTAAAAGCCGATAAAACATATTTAGGTGTGTGCTTTATCGTTGATAATATAGAAAAGAAAATATGGGTTTTTCAGGATGATGAGATCAAAACAAAAAAATATGTAAAATCCATAAAAACCGAGAAAAAAGATAAAAAATTAACGGAATTAACTAAAAGAATATTTGAGGATGAGTTAAATTATGATATATCGAGTTATACCGTGCATCGTGCAAAAGATAACTTAGGGTTATTTAATAAATTATTCAAATATCAAATAAACGAATATCCGCTTTATAAAAAACATTATCTCCTTCCTCAATATGAATATGAGGAAGAAGAAAAAGAGATACAAGAAACTGTAAAAGAAGAATTATCTGCTAATGTACAAAAATGTGCCAATTGCGGATGGCTAATTTCTGCAAATTTAACGGTATGTCCAAAATGCCACCGTTCTCCTCGTGAAAAATTTGAGGGAAAAAAAGAAACTTAATTTTATAAAGATAAAAATATAACATAATTTTTTGATAATCTTTATATTTACAAAAATCTATAAATTAATTTAATATGAGAATACTTTTTTAATCCAATTTAACCAATTTACATAAGAGGAGAAATTAAAATGGCTAAAAAGTCTAAAATAGAACCTTTATTTGTAAAATCTAAAATTCGTGAATATATTAAAAGTAAAGGACTTAATACATCATCAGAATTACTCGATGGTGATGCATTAAACAACGCAATTATGGAAGTCCTTGATAAAGCAGTTGAAAGAGCTAAGGGAAATAAAAGAAAAACGGTTCAGGCTAAAGATTTATAAATATCTACCTTATATTAAGTGAGAAATAATATTTTTTATTTTTTTATTTTAATAATTTAAAAATATCTAAAAATAAGTAGTCTCTATATTTTAAAATTGTTAAGTAAATTAATTTTAAATTGCTTTTATGATATAAAAAAAAAAGAAATCTATTAAAATAATAATTAGAGTTTAGGGAATTTTAAATAAAAATGATAAAAATCATCCATGTCGCAGATACACATTTAGGATTTCGCTTGAGATCTGATTTTAGAAAAGAATGGTTTAAATTCGGCGAGATCCGGTGGTATGAAAATGAATTTTATGAGAAATGGAATGAATTTTTAGATTTTTGTATTGATAAACAAGATTCAATTGATTTTATTGTACATTCGGGAGATTTATTTCATAGTCCATTTCCCGGAAATCCTTATCCCCCACCAGAACCCGCTCGAAGAGTTGTAGTAGAGGGACTTAAACGATTCTTTAGGGAAACCAGAAATAAAATACCTTTTATCCTAATTGATGGGAATCATGGTGTCTTTCAGGGATATAGATATACCTTAATGGACAGTATCACCACAATTTTTCCAAACTTGTATTATTTTTCGGTTTGGGACCTGAGAAAAGCCATTAGTGAGAAAAAACCATTAATTTGTGAATTTCCTGATAAAAATACCCGTTTTTATCTATTTCCTTATTTTGATTTTATGACTCTAAAAGATTATGAGATTTTATATAATGAATGGATCGAACAACAGAGACCTAAAGGAGACGCAATTGAAATCGCCGTAGCACATTGTTCTACATTAGATCAGACCCAACATGTAAAATTAGGCACCTTTAATTATTCTTATGTGGCTTTGGGGCATGAGCATAATCAGCGAAAACTTACCAATAGAATGTATTATTCAGGTTCTTTTGTTCCGATGCATTTTAATGAAGTTGATTTTACTAATGGCTTTTTAGAAGTTACAATTGAAAAAGGAAAAGAACCAATAATAAAAGAACATATTTTTGAAAATAAAAGGGATTTCAAAATAATCGAAATTGAGGTAAATCCTTCAAGCACATCTAGTTCTGTGTTAAATGATTTAATGAGAGAATTGGATCCTTATAAAACAGGAACATGGAATGGGAAAACTGCAGCTCGATTAAAAATAAATTTTATAGGAAATGTACCGCTTAAAAATTTTTGGGAATTAAATGAACAATTAAGTTCAGTAAGGTCAAAAATTCTAAATCAAGATGATTATAATTTACTGCAATTAAAGCTGACTTGGAATGAGGTATCTAAAGATATTGAAGATGATTTAAAACCCGAAATAATCAAGGAATATATATTAAGCGATCCTAAAAGCGAATTTTTAGACTATATTAAATCAAAAATTAAAGCTGAAGAAGGTTATGATTTAGAGTTATTAGCCGAAATAGCCGTTAATGTATTAGAAAAAGCGTTAAAAAAATCGGGGGGTTAACTATGAAGATAGAAAGAATTGAATTTAAGAATTTTAAATGTTATCCCAAATTGATTATTCCTGAAAATCCCGAGGAATCCCTTCCGGAAGGATTATTTTTAATTCAAGGAATTACACCCGAAAAATCGAATAGTTTTGGAAAGACAAGTTTGGTTGAGGGAATTATATTTGGACTTTTTGGGCCGGGAAGTCTTAATTATAAGGTAAATGATCTAATTACTTTTAAGGAGAATAAATGCGAAATCAAAATTATTTTTAAACTTGACGGAAAAGAATATATGATCCATCGTATTTTAACGAGAAATACAAAATCGGGAAAACATGACTTTAAAATCTATATTAAAGTAGACGGAAATTGGAAACCCGATAAAACAATAAAAATTGAAAATTTACTTGAAATTGAAAAAACTCAAGCGAAGGAAACCGTTTTTGTTGAACAAGGTCAAATCGAATCATTAGCGATATCAAGTTCAGCAAGTTTAAGAAATTTGATAATCAAATTATTTCGTTTAGATATCATCGAAGAAGCCATTGATGCATTATCGGCTATGGAAAGGAAAATAAATTCAAGAATGAATGAAATTACAAGGAATTTAGAATCTCCCGAACAAATTCAGAATAATATTGATAAAAAAACTGCAAAAATAGAAAATAATTCAAAAGAAAAGGATGATATTAATGGGGAAATTACCGATTTGGAAAATGAATTATCAAAATTACCCGATTTTACATTTTTAAAAAAATTGGCAGCTTTAAAAGAAACAAGAAAAGAAATTGAATCTAAATTGGAGGCTTATAAAAATGAACTCAAAAATAAATGTAAAGATCTTAATATAGATGCAGAAATTGGTGAATCAGAATTTTTAAAAGAAATAGAGAAGAAAACAAATCAAATAGAACAATTAGAAGAAAAATTAAATAAAATCAAAAATGAGTTAAGAAAAATCAACGATGAAATCTCAAGAAAAAAAGCAATAATCGGCACTATTGAGAGGAATAAAAGAAAAATGACGGGAGAAATAACATTTACGGAAGGTCAAGAAAAAACAAAATGTCCTACATGCACACGTGAAATATCATATGAAGAAGCTAAAAAAATCATAGATTCATTTGATAAAGAAATTAAAAAAATTAAAAACGAAATTGAAAAGTTAATACCTAAAAAGAAAAAATTAGAAGATGATGAGATAAGTCAAACTTCGGAATTGAGAAAACTTCGGGGAAATATTAAAGATTTGGAAACAATTCAAGGATATATCAAAAAAAGGGAAGAATTAGAAAAGAATTTAGAAGTAAATAATAATGTACTTAAAAATTTATTAAAGAATTTTGATGTAACTTCAGAACAAGACCTTTTGAGTAAATTTGATGCAGAATCTATTGAAGAATTAAGGGATCGTATAAATATTTTAAATAAAGACATTAAATCAAAAAAGGAACTTATTCAACGTATAGAAAGTGAGATAAAAGAACTTAAAAAAGAGATTGATGAACTGAAGATTAGAAAAGAAGAGATGGTAAAACTCATAGAAGAAAGAGATGATCTGCAAAAAAGAAAGAACCATATTTCTAAAAATAAAGAATTAATTAAGGGTTTTATTACGGAATATATGGTTGAAAAACGTTTAATTCATAATATCCAATACGCTACCGAAAGATTTCTCAGACATTTTACGGGCGGTCAATATCAAAATCTTAGTCTTCAGAGTGTAAAAATTAGAGGAGGATCCGGTATAAAAATCTCTGTTTACGATGATTTTAGTAAACAATATAAAGACGTGGATTTTTTAAGTGGAGGAGATAAAGTCGCCTTAGGATTTGCATTAAGAATAGGGATATCAGACTTAATGAGAAAAATAAGACCAACTAAAGATGCACCTAAGAAAAATCCAAAAATATCTTTTATGATTTTAGATGAGCCTCTTGCTGCTCTTGATAAAAGCCGCCGAATGCAGGTTTTAACAACCTTAGAAAGCCAAAAAGATTTTAATCAGATATTTCTCATAACGCACACAGCCATTCCCGATGATATTAACCCCAATTTAATTCAAATTTCTAAAAATTTTGAAAACGGTCTCAGTACCGCTATTTTTAAAGAGAAAAATACTAATATTTAAAAAAAAGATAAGGAGGAATTTTATAAAAAATGATTATTAATATAGATCCGCTCGATAGGATTTTTGAAATCATTACAAATCAATATTATCCTGTCCATAGTCATTTAATCATAGATTGTTTTAAAGATACGGATAAATTATATACTATTCTCTGTATGAATGAGCAAATAATGACCGTTGAAGAATATCTTCAACTGAGAAGGCAGACTGTAAATATAGAACTTAATGAATATCTTAAAAGCCTATTAGAAACAGGTTTAAAATACATTATTTATGCTGCACCTATTTTATTATTTGATCATATAATTGCAAAAGAAGAGAAAAATAAACCAAATCCAATCGAAGCAAATTATATATTTAAAAGGAATGTATTAATAAGAATTGAGCAATTAATGCAAAAAGGGATTATAACACCACATTCCACTAAAATTAGTGAAGACCAATCCATAGTCCCTGAGTTATTAAGGTATATTTTCCCTCAAGAAAATGGTGTTTTTATTGGACGCTTATTATATGAGGATACTAATGTATATATACCTATTGATGCAATACCTACACATATCGGAATTATAGGAACAACAGGAGCAGGAAAATCAAATCTAATGCAGGTTATGCAGCACGGAATAATAGATCATAATATAAATGTTATCTCCAATTGTTTAAGAGGAACACCAATGATATCCTCACTCGCAATTGATCCTCATGATGAATATGCTTTAGGACCTGAAGGGAAAGGATTATATCATCTAATGAATCTTCTTGATCCGGTGTTGAGAAATGAAATTTTTGGCGGGTTCTTTTATCTAACTCCAAGAGGTAGCCATATCCAAGCTCAATTGTCGTCAGTTTCATTAGAAGCGGTTATAAACTATGAGGAGATACTTCCAATAGATCTACTGAACGTTCAAGAATTCACAGGTGTCCAATCAGAAGTAATGTTAGCTGAAGAATTCGTAGCTCATGAAGACTGGCTTAATAATATTTTATCAGGTAGCTTAATATCCCAAGGACATCATGATAGTTCTATCGCTGCCGTTAGAAGAAGATTGAGAGCAGTCCAAAGATCGAGAATCTTTATCCCCGCTGATGAGGGACAATCAACATTACCCGATATTATTGATGCTTTAGAATGCGGACGAATTTTAGATTTTAATTGTTCATTAATTAGTGATTTTGAAATGTTTCTTTTTAATACCGTTGTTGCAAGAACTATTTTTGAGATAAGAAAAGCACTGAAGGCCTCAAATACGATGAATGATTTTCAAAATCAATTGAGAGAGAGATTACCCGCACCCTTCGTTGATTCATATTCCAATCGTTTGGATAAATACTTAAAAGAAGATGATCTGGTAAAGGATCCTAAAGATATGCCGATAATTCTATTTACAATTGAAGAGGCGCCTTCCATTCTAAACCCAAAATTAATGAAAGACCAAAACGTCTTTAAAGACATAGCACGGCAGGGAAGAAAATTCCATATAGCATTAGCGGTTATAAGTCAACAAATTTCCACCCTTGATAATGCTATTATTTCTAATATAAATACCTACATTGATTTACCGGTCGGAAGCGATAAAGAACGGCGAGGTTTAATTGACAATTCTACAACTACGATTACTATGCCCGATTTAAGATCTCTTGAAGGGACACTTGGAGTTTCCATTATAAACGGTAAATGGCTTACGAAATTTGAGAAAATCTTAATTCCCCGATATATCGATCATTTCGCTTCCAAGGAAAAATCATATCAAACATTATCCTCAAGCGGCACTACTACATCAATATTTTAAAATAAATCAATGACGGTGATATTCTTGTTAAAAAAAATAGAATTAATTAATTTGGAAGATTCACTAGAAAAAGCCCGAATTCCCGAACAAATTGAAATCCTAAAAAAAGATTATAAAGAATGGATAAAAGAAGCTAAAGAATTAAAGGCAGAATTTGAATCAGAATATGAAAAAGAGAAAACCGACTTAATTATTGAAAATTTACGATTACAGGAAATAAAAGGTGTTGATGAGAGTTTTTATAAAAATGGAGGCTTATTAGTTGCATTTGATGAGAGTCAGCAATCAAAAATCGGCACATATGCCAGAATATCTTGTTTTAAATTTGGTGAAAGTCAAGTCTGGCATGAAGACGGCAAATATCAGTTTAAAAATTATATGTATAAACCCATGATGAGTTATATTGAAGATAGTAGGCAAAAAGTAGAAGTATATAGAATGACTGTAAATAATTTTGTTGCAAATTTGGAAATGGAATTCAAATCAACGCCGCTTCAATCTGATATAGATGATATTAAAAATTGGCTTAAAAAATTCTTTCCGATTGAATTAAGTGAAGAATGGAAAAAAAATATGCCCACTGTTAGCCATGTTGCCGATAGAATAAGGACGGCAGATGAATTATTATGTACTGTCTTGAGAATGAAACAAATAAAAGATGAAAATCCAGATAGAGAGATAATATTCTTAGGAGATGGTATAGCCGCTTTTAGACCGCATAGATTCCCGCCAACGGCTTTTGTAAAATTCTTTTTAAATTTTCTCAAACAATACGATCTTAAATATTATACATTTTCAAAAGTTTGCAGATTAAGAGAAAAAGGAACGGGAACTCTTATATTACCTGTAATCTCCGCAATTTCTTATGAACCGCAATTTGATTGTAAACCATTTATAGTGGAAATACCTCAAATTCACTCAAAGAGTAATTCATTTCTCGTAAGGCTTATAAAAAGAAAGATGCCCGCTTTAAGATTTGATGTCCCGATGGATATTGATTTGAACGGAGCAATCTCTATTTTAAAGAAGCTCATTCCATTTTCTCCTACGGGATATCCCCTCCCTCTTGAATATGCACATAAATCAAGTCAATTAACCTCTTTAGAATGGAATGACCTTAGTATGAAACATTTAACAATTAAAGAAAATCCAAAAACAAAAGAATTAATAAAAGATTTAAGAGATTATGTTTTACCTTCATCTTAATTTTTTATTTAAATATTTTTAGTAAATCTTATTTTTATGAAAATAAAATCTTCTAAAAAAGAATTAGACCTTCCAAAAGTCGAAATTCAATGCCCGGAATGCGGAGAAATTTTTTTAATGTTTAATCAAAAATATTTTTGCAGAAATTGTAATCGAATATTTGAAGAAAAAGAAATAAGAAAAAAATGTGCCCTTTAAAATTTCAAATATTATAATATCCTAAACGATACATTTCATAAAGAATTCTTGCTTCATGTTTAGCATCATCCGCAGCCCGATGCTTTTCAATATAAAATTCTTCAGGGAAAAAATAATTCCAGGCTTCTTCCACTTTTGGCCATTTATATTTATAAGGATTTCTCGGAAAAGGAATTTTGCATATATTAGTAGCGGTTTTCATAATACACGGCAATTCATTAGGAATAATAAAACCTCTATCTTTTAAGAATCCTAAATCGAATGATTTATTAAATGCCGTAATTTGTCTTTTTATTAAAATATCTTGAATATCTTCCCGCAATTCATTTAATAATGGGGCTTTTTCAACTAATTTATAATTTAAATCGGAGTTAAGAAATATCCAATCATTTCTATTATG
>CAZVTX010000018.1:0-9882 GCA_964629395.1 uncultured archaeon | reverse complement strand
AATACATGTCTTTTATGCCCTTTTATGTTTTTAATTAATTCTCCTTGCTTTAAAGTCCATAATTTTATTTCTCCATTTTCAGATCCGGTGGCAATCAATTTATTATCGGGAGAAACATCAACGGATAATAATGTCTTTGAATGAATTTCCAACGTTCCTGCAATATCTCCTGTTGCGAAATCCCATATTTTTCCCGTGAAATCGCCTACTCTACTCTCCGAAGATACCGATATAATATATTTTCCATCATTAGATATCCTAATATCATTTATATCATTCATAAAATCTTCAATGGATCGGATTACTTTTCCAGAAATTACGCTCCAAATTTTTAATGAATATTCTTCACGCCGATTATCTCCCGATCCGCTTATTAAATATATACCATCTGGAGAAAAAGTTATTGTCCTTATCCAACTCTGATGCCCTAAGAGTTCTTTCTCTAATTTTCCGCTTTCAAAATTCCATATTTTTATTGTTTTGTCCCATGATGCACTGGCAATATATTTCATATCGGGAGATATATCTACGGCACTTATGTCTGAAAAATGTCCGTAAAGAATTTTTGTATTTATTCCTGAAATTACATCCCAAACTCTTATGGATTTATCAAATGGGCCTCCAACACTAATAAGATAATTACTATCAGGTGAAAATACAATATCATTTACTCGATCGATATGACCGCGCAAAATACATAATTCTTCAGGATAAAAAATTGATGATAAAAAATCTTTATGTTTATTTTTATCAATATATTCTAGATAACCTTCTTTTTTCAAAAATTCTATAGACCAAGGGTCACCTTGATTAATATAATATTCAATCTCTGATATTAATAGATTATTTGAGATTTCAACACCTTCAAGGGTCAGTTTATTTAGTAAAGGCAGGTAAAAATAGTATTTATCCCCAACTAAATCCTTCGTAAATTCATTTAATAATTGTTGAGCGTATTTTGTTCCGTATTTTAATTTATAATAATCAATAACACTCTCAACAAATTCTTCTTTATCAATTAGGTTAAAATCAATATATTCAAGTAAATTGATGAATTCTTTTCGATTTAAAAATTCAAAATAACCTTCTTCTATTAGATAACTGACAACTGATTGATGACCGTTGAGAAAGCGTCTTCGTAATTCCTTTTTAAAAACTTTTTCCGCTAAAGGGTCACCTGCTTCTGTTAATTTTTTTAAAAGCGGAAATGCTAAATTAGAGTGCAAAAGCCATGTGCTATATCCGCTTTCAGCCCATGCTTGGAGGTTAGAGCAATGTCCTTGGAATTCCTCTTCAGGTGATAAACCAAGTTCTTCTGAAGAATATCTTATTTCTAAATCCTTGCTATAATAATCAAATTTATCGTCAATAGAATATGAATTAGTTGTAGTTAGATATTTCTGATTTGGTGCATTTATTAGCAGAAATTTACATTTAGTAAATAATTCATCTTTTATGTAAATATTTGTAATGTTATTTTCTAACTTTAATGTGATATATTCATTTATTTTAAACTCTTTAGACATTGTTTTATTTCTCTCAAACTCTCTAATACCGGGAATTCTATCCCACTTTAAATATAATTTTGATGAAGAGATATATAACTTTTCGTATGAATCTAAGTAAGATTAATTTCAAATATTATCTTTATTGTAAATTCATTTAAATATTTCTCTATTCTACATCATAGCATATTAGTTGGCGTATGAAAATCTTTAAAATTGGCATATTAATAACTTGATGTAAGAACTAGCGCTATAAGGTGAGGAATTATACTTTTCTTACCAGTTACAATATTATGTATAATATTTACAATTTTTATGGCAATTCATATAATTAAAAGCTGGAATAATGAATCTAAAAGTATCTTTAAAAAGATTAATGAAATAATATATACTCTTTTAACTTTATTGTTTGGTTTATATTATCCTTTTTTAATTATTAGATTCGGAAAGGACTATCCAGGAGTGCTTTTCCCTACAGCTGTCGAAGAGCTCACTTTTCTTGGAAATGTTTTTATTGTTGGAGTTATGCTCTGTGTTTTTGGATGGGGATTGTCAGCTAAAATAAGAACGATTAGAAATCCCGAATTACTTAAAGAACAAAATAATTATGAGGTTTTTTGTAAAAAATTTTTAGAAGAATTTCCGACCAGAAGTAAATATAAAAGAAAAATTACGCATATATTACCTGTAGTAGTTGTAACTAGTTGTATTTTGATTTTTTACTTTTTGACATTTTTAAATGGTGCGTGGATTGATTATGCTTTATTTTTTGTCATTATTATCGGCGTAGATTTTGCATTAACCTTCTTGTTGCAGGATATAATTCGATTATTTGATTTTAGTTTTATGCCACCTAAAGTCATAGGATGGTGCGCAGCGGGATTAACTCCCGATGAGCTTGATTCATTTTCAAGTACCTCAGTAATGGTATTCTCATTTGGGCCGTTTTTATTTTTTAGTTTTCCAATTTTTTATATAGTTATCCTGATAACTTCTGTAGCAGATGCGATGGCATCAATTTTCGGAATTTATGCAGCGAATAAAGGTTTTGAGCATAAGTTTCCGGGAGATTCTTGTAAAACGATAGAAGGATATATTGGAGGAACAATTTTTACTTTTATTTGCGTAATTTTTGCAATAACCCTCTCAAATCTCCTTAATCTATCAGATATTTCATTTGAGTTAACATTAGGATTGGCGCTATTATTATCGATTGAATTTTTCTTAATTGATTTCCTAACATCAAAAATAGAATTACAGGATAATTATCTTAATCCATTCATTATGGGAATTTCAAGTATTTTATATTTAATGATATTTAATTTGCCAATTCTTTAAATTTATAATAAAAAATAAGTTTATTTAAAAAAATAAAGTCGTTATACTAAATTTCATCAATTTCACGATATATTCTTTTTCTTCTCTGAATTAATAATGAGATGGTAATAATAATCGCAGCAACGGCAGCAAAAATTAATGCACCAATAATAACATAATACCACGGTGAAAACTCAAAAAACCGAGAATATGAGTATAATCGTATATATAAATTGCCTACAATCTTACCGTCATTAACATTTACGACTGTTTTTCGCTCTAATAGAATTCCCTCGGCTCTGGTATATTTTATCTTATCATAATTGGTATCATTCATTATATATGTAATTGTAGCTGTGTTAATAAGCTTCCAATCCCACCATTCGGTTTCATAAATAGTATCAAATTGGTTATCTATATGTTCTTTACTTCCCCAATAGGTACTATGTTGGTCTAAAAAGAATTCTGCGGACTTAGCACCCCATTC
This sequence comes from uncultured archaeon, assembly GCA_964629395.1. Lineage (GTDB taxonomy): Archaea > Asgardarchaeota > Lokiarchaeia > Sigyniarchaeales > SOKP01 > CAZVTX01. Next base: position 6,573 of record CAZVTX010000018.1, on the reverse strand, counting down.
TCTATTAATGAGATAATAACTTGCATTTTTTACACCGCCAACTTGTTCAAAATCATTTTCTCCCCATGATTTCTTGAATTCCTTAACCTTATAAACATTATAGACAGTATCTACATCCTCTACATCATATCGAATTAAATCGTGCGGCTGCAAATCTTCGCTTGCAAAGATCCCCGATGCATTAATTACTTCCCATATAATCCTTGCATCTTTTAAAGATTCAATAACTTCGGGAGAATCTGAATCTTCCGGGTGTCCGTAATCTTGAGCAACGCAATAACTAATAGGACGAGTGAAAGATACAATCAAAATTGATAATATTAAGAATGTTAGAAAAGCCCTTAATTTTAAATAATTCTTCATTTTATACCCTCCTTTCGAGCCTCTTTACAATTAAATTAATTATTGCAGCTATAACGCCCAAAACAAAAATAACCGTTAATGGAAATATCCACCAGTCGATTTTTGCCAACGGAACATTCGTATCAATAAGTTTCAGCGAATATCCTTTTTCGTTATAATCATCATATAAAACCAATTCAATTACCACTCCCGTATTAGCATCAACAACAAAGGTAACCGTATCATATAAATAGTCTCTATCAGAATAAGATTGACTATAATCAATACTCTTATAAAATGAATGCACATATACTTCAATAGCGGAAAATGTATTGAAATACCATGTTTTCTTTAAATCATGTTGAAAACCTGTGGCATTATCGAAAGTACGGTTTATAAAAAGCTGAAATACTTTTGTTTGATAATCGGTATCTGATGTGGTCACTAACGGGAATAAATCCTTATCCTTACCTATAAGCTTAAATTCCTCATTTAATTGAATGGAAGTTGTATTCATCCATTTTTTATACCAATTACCTCTAACGGGGATAATCTGATCGCTGGAGACTTCGGAAATCCAGAAATATAATAGGGTATACATTTGGAGTGTTTGGCCCTTAAAAGTAGCGTATAATTCATCAGGATCTTTTGTGGTACCATCAATAACATCTATTAATTGGTATTCGAGATACTGCCCGGGTAATACTTTAAATACCTGTCCTTTCGGATCGACGTAACCTCCAATTGATACAATATATCTGCCGACATTAGATGGTTCTGATTTTAAGCCAACATTATCTACGGCAATAACCTTATAATAATAAATTTCAGATTTCATATCATACTCTCGATAAGAGGTTTTCTTAAGCGTATCTCCAATACTAATTAATGTCTCTTCATTACATTCAAAATCTGAACTCGAACCACGATATAATTCATAATGATGAATGCTGAATATACCATCTGACGCTGCTGACCAGTTTACGGTATAAGTTCCGGTATCGGAATAAGTATTCGGTGAATACATTATAGGAGCTTCAGGTGCGGTTGTGTCCAAATTAAATTGACGATAAATTATTTTACTACTTTGATGATTTTTAGCTACAATTTTGATATACCAATAATATATCCCATCAGGTAAATCTAATTTTGGATTTGACCCTTTAATAATTGTGAGAGATAAGTTTTTATCATTAGTCGTTGTTGAGTATTTTATATGATATTGGGCATCAACTAAAGTAAAGTTATAGTAATCAATATCACTATCAGTATAATAATTCCTTGTAAAACTATCTTCTTCGGAGTTTAAATCCCAACTAAAAAATACAGTGCTTTCTCCGATATATAATGAAGTAGGTGTTAATAAATCAGCCTTCATCGGACAAACTTTATGAACAAAATCGTATGAAAACGATGCGTGTTTGCTAAATTTTTCGATTACAACATAATATATATCTTCTGTTGATGAATATAACTGAAAATATGTGCCATTATTCGCAGTAGTATTATAAACGAGTATTGCTTTTGAAGGATCTGTAATTTGAACCGAGGAATTAAATACCATAATCCTGCAATATTTGCTATCCGTTCCTTTAGCCGTTAAACTGAAATTATATTGCTCTCCCGGGGTCATCTTAAATTTATAGAGATCAACATAATTTTGATTATTAAAAGTCCCCGAACTTGTATCATCTGCGTTTTCACTATCCCTTTCCCAATAGGAATTGGGCCAATATATATCTTTATCAAAGAAAAATGCCGTAAATTCAAATCCAGGCGAATAAACCTCAACCGTATAAGGAAAGTCTGTTCCATTAGTATTATAATTTGAGTAAGCGGTTACATTAAGGGAACCATTCGAAAATTCCAGCGGATTCATTTCTATTCTAATCAAATCTTTCCCTGATGCATTTAGAATAGAAACTTCAAAAATATTCTGAGCTATGAAATAATGATCTGTAAGACTAAAGAAATATATTTTGTCATCTTCTCCACCGCTACCATTTAATGTAATTGTGTGAGTCCAAGTCACATTTGTTACTAAATCCCTAATTTTTATAATCATATCTCTATCCTGTCCCGAGCTAACATTATAAGAAATTTGAATCCCTTCCAAGAGCCATCCTGCGTCTTTCATTAATCCTCCGAGATCATCTTGCCATGTATAGTAATTATAAGTCCCAGAACCGTCATTATAAATATTACCATATGATGATAAGTATAAAATTTTATGTCCTAAAGGATTAGGATTAATTTTTGTAGCAGCGTCATATAATATTACAATGCCCTCACCAGGACAATATTGTGCATCAAAACTTGAGATATACATTTCATTTACATTTTGAGGCATCTCTTCATCGGAAATAGTGTATTCTATATTATTAAAATAGGAAACGAAATTATTCGATGAACATATATAAGAATTTCCACCCGTAATATTCAAAACATAAAATATGGTAATAATATCATTCTCATTAATTAAAATGTCCGGATGTCCTTTCGCATTGCCATCATTAGTAACACGTTTTGGATTTGAAGGATTTGTTGAGTTTGCTACATAAATATCATTATTAGATTCTCTATAACAGAAGGCAGCCATATTTTTATTTGAAGCGAGGGAATGATCTGTGATATTAGAGCCGTCATGATTAATAGTTATATAATCATCATCCAAGGCATTTATGTTTCCTTCACTTTTAGTTATATTTTCATAAATAATATTTCCGCTGCCATCAATATAGGAGAAATCTAATCTCCAATCAGTCCCATTTGACCATGCGTATAATTCTGGATCTATACCATCACCAGATTGAGTTAAAGCATATGCTGTTCCGCTTGAATCTATCTTATCACCGAGAGTAGTTTTAATTCTGATTTGTGTTCCGTCATAATAAGCAATAAATACGTGACCTCCAACAGCCACTACGGTTGGATCTGTTTCATTAGTGCTAGGTGTATCCGTAACATTAATAATATTTCCTAATACGTTATGATTTGAAGTATTAGTATAAAATATATCATAGTCGGATCTGCCGTTAATTTTTCCTTGCCAAACAATGTGAACAATATCATTTTCATCAACCCATAAAATAGGATTAAAATTATCGGTAGTATTCATTGGATCCGTATTACTTTCACCTTCACTTAGATATATATAATTTTCCATTGTATCTGCTCCAGCAGAATTATTTCCAAAGCAAATCTCATTTACATTCCCTTCGGCAACATGTTGTGAATATACATAGTACATCAATCCAGAAGTAGAATCAAAACCGATACTTGGATGATCTGAATCAAAGCCAGGAGCTGTAATATCTTGAGAATCGCCTAGAAAACTGGCAGATGCTCTTGGCATGTAGAATGCAATCAAAGGGATAATTACATTTAAACAGAGTAAGAATGAAATAATACTTTTTCTCTTTTTAATCATCATAATTTCCAAATTCCTTTATGCTGTTAAATTTAAATTCAATTTTAAAATATATAAACTTTTTATCTAAAATATGCGAATTTCAAAATTATAAATAGTTTAAAGATTTTGAGAATCGACTAATTTCAAATAGAACAATAAATCTTAAAATTTTAAAGAAGATACAAAAATATTTAATATTCTATGCCTCTAAGAAGCAATTTCTTATTTTTGAGATTAAATGACCACGTGATAATAGAAGTATTCCAAATTGATTGCAATATGATTTAGAAAATTCCGATATAATATTGCAAATCATAATTCCGCCTTTAATTTCAGGAACATCTACACATGCTCTATGTAATTGTCTTAATTGGGTGATTGAGATTTCTCGCTTCCAATCTCTTATAAAAACGCCATAATTGCCGAATTCTGAATCTTTAACTATAGCGTCAAATTTCCATATCTTTCCGGATTTACCTTTTAGTTTTTGCGGTCCGTCAATATAATCATATTTATTAGAAAATACTATTTTTGATAATTCGTCTAAACTTTTTTCTGCAAGAGACATTTCAGTATACCTCAATTTATAATTAATTTTATTTTCGAAGTAATATATAAATGTTATCTGAATATTCATCATTATATTTCTTTAATATATGTAATATGCAGAGGATATTAATTTAAGTTAAAATCGTGATTAATATTTTAACAATACTCTTATGCCGACAAAATTAGAACATAGTTTGAATTAAAAATTTTAAATCATTTTATCTTTGAAATTAACTAAATCGAGCAGTGTATATTTTCCGTCGCAATTCAATCCGTTTTTCTTTATAAAAGATTTAATATTATATTGATAAAAATTGAGTAAAGCATTAGCAACTTTTTTACAAATATTATTGCACGTTAAAAAATCATTTTGAAAAATTTTACAATTTGAATTATATTTTTGACAGAATTTTTTGACCTGTAGTGATATACCTTCAGAATTTAAGACGGAAAAATGTTCCCATCCATCCTTTAATCCCGCAAATTCTCTGGCAGGAGTAGAGCCAATTTCATTCAATATTATTTTTTGAATATTTTTATCAGGGATACCTAATCTTTTTTCTATTAATTTTAATTCTTTTTTAGCTTCCAGTTTACATAAAAAGATGTACGAATCTAAAAGTTTTCTGGCTTCACGGGTTTTATTTAAATCAATTATTTTCCAACCAGAAACTTTTTTACAGCTAATATTTGGATCATTGTTAATAAAATTAGTAGGATATATCCAGCATTGGGGTGGTTTAATTCCGGAATTATGAACCTTACAGCCATTTAAATTCATATCAAATAAAAAGCATTTTCCCGTTCTTTCATTAAATCTTAATTTAAAAGCAAAAATATTACTTCTAATGAAATCGTCCTTAGTAGCATATCCTCTCTTGATGTATTCCTCTGCAAGAACTTTAGGAACATCAATTTGAATTGAGCAGCAATCTCCCCGGCATATATTAGGATCTATACAATTTGGTCCTTCAATGGCATTTTTCATCAATTCATTATATTTTCTTACAATTGAAAAGAAAAATTGAGCTCTCATTTAAATAATAGATCTTTTTTGAAATAATGTTTTCATTCAATATTATCGGAATGTATATGGACAACAAAACCCGAGAGAGGTTTCGGAAAGAAATAGGTACTTTTTTGGGGCATTATTTCTCCTAATCGTGTAATTGTATGAATTTCCGATAGTGTCGTTGGATTAATTAAAAAAAGTGCATCAATTTCACCCTTATCAACCCGTTCAATGCCTTTTTTTACATCTTTTATAAACGTTATATCTTCACTTTTAACACCTAAGGTTCCCTTTAATAAAATATCATGTAGTATGGGAATATTCAAATTTTTCCATGTATCCGAATGAATTCCTTCAATCACATCTTCTGGACGAATACTTTCCTTTAATTTCAAAAAAAGAAATGTTTTTTGGTAATAACACCCGAAAACGTGTTGATCTTTATGTGCTTCCATTAAATTCTCTAAATCCTCTAAATCCTCTACCTTTTGAACCATAAAGCTTTCAATTAATTTAAAAACCAATTCTTTTACATCCTTAACATTAAGATTTCTTACTTCTCTATGACTTGTGTAAATAATAAGTCCAGGATCGTTAAAATCGATAAATAAAGCCATAATATACTTACAACCACCATGACGACTATGTCTTAAACTTGTTATATAACGATGATGACCATCTGCAATAATTACTCGCTGACGTTTGAAGGCATCGGTTATTTTTTTTATATCTTTCTCGTCTCTAACATCCCATATTTTATGCGTAAAACCATCTCGATCAATTGTTTCTAAGAAAGGCTCTTTCTTAATATATTTTTTAATAATTGATTCAACTTTTCCATCTCCGTTATAAATCAAAAAAATGGGTGAAAAGTTTCCGTTTGTTTTTTGTATTAATTTTAATCTATCTTCTGTATATTTACGAAATGTCATCTCATGAGGGATTACACCGTTCTTTCCTCCTAATAATTCCACCAATCTTAATAAGCCAACAAATCCGTATCTGCTGAATTGTTTTCCCGATTTCGGATCTATATAATCAATTCCATAAATATAGAGACAAGGTTTATTATCTACAACTAAAATATTTTTTGAAATTAATTCATCCAATTTTTCCTTAGCGGAATCATAAGATTTGGGTAATATAATATGAATAATATTATCGGGATTTTTCTCTAATTCTATTTTTTCTTCTTCACTAATTACATCGTAAGGAGGTGCAACCAATTCTTTTAATTTATCGGGATTGCCCTTTCCTT
>CAZVTX010000017.1:0-23218 GCA_964629395.1 uncultured archaeon | reverse complement strand
ATTTATAATTTCTTATTTAATATTGATTCTGATTTAGCTCGAGGTGGAGAGGAAGTTCTTTTACTTTCAGTAATTTTTTCAAAAGAACGAAATTCAGAATATATGCAGTTTATATTTAAAAAGATTGAAAATGAATTTAAAAAAAATAAATTAATCTTTTATGGTTTATACAGCGATTTATCTCAGGAAGAAGAGGAAGTAAATAAACAATACAAGAATATTCTAAAAATATTAGATAAAGCGTATAAAATACTTAAACATAAAATTGAAAAAGAGAAAATTATAAAAAATATTTTCAGAGAATTTAATCTGGATGATATTTCCGATACATCATCTTTATTAAAAATGATGGCAAGAATTTTTATCACGACTATAGATGCTACAATCCCCAAAGGAGCGATAATATTATATGATATCGGAACAATTATCGGAAAACAGATTGTGGGAATATTAAAAAGTAATTCTACAGAAGAATTAATAGCCGAATTATCAAATTTTTGGAAGAAACATAATTTTGGGGAAATCGATGAGGTTCAGATTATTGGACAACAAATTAATTTTAAGGTTTATGATTGTTTTGAGTGCAAACATTATCCGAATATAAATATGACGGTTTGTCGATTTGATGAAGGGGTTATAAGCGAAATATTGACTCAAAAATTAAAAAAGAAGTATTATGTTAAAGAGATTCAATGTTTTGGAACCGGGAAAAACTATTGTGAATTCTTGGTTGGCTTAAAACCAGAATATAAGTTAAAATAAAAGATCAGAGCAAATTAAAAAAGATATTTTTAAAAATATTAAAATTGAGAGTAAACGATAATAAGCGATTTTAGGTAAACTAATAGAATATTTAAGATCTAATTTGATATAGTATTATTATTCTTTTTTTTAATAATTAGTTATAATTTATTGAAAATTAAAGAAAAAGAAAAAAATATATATTTCCGAATATCAAAAATCTTTATAAATTAATAATATTATCACGTGAGCAAAAATGTATTACGATAAATTATATACGAAAAACAAGTGGACGAAATATTTACGTCTTACTGTGTATAATAATCTGGCGGAGATGATACTTGACACGATAAGGCACCATTCTCATCGAATTGCTATGAGATGGTTTGATGATGATGAAAAAACAATTAAAAGTATTACTTATGGTGAGCTTAAGAATTATATTTCGGATGCTTTTCATGGACTTTGTGCTTTAGGATATAAAAAGGGAGACCATATTTCAATTTGTGCTGAAACTTCGAGATTTTGGGCTTGGGCGGATATAGGCATGCAGTGTTTAGGGGTGGTAAGTGTTGCAATTTATCCATCTTTAAAACCTAAAGAAATTCATTATATAGTAGAGGATTCAGAATCAAAAGGAATTTTTATTGATGGACAGGAGAATCTTGAAAAATTTTATGAAATCTGGGATGAATTGCCGAATGTAAAAAACATTATTGTTTTTGAAAAATTTGATGAGTCATTAAAAAGAGAAAATGTATATACATGGGATGAATTCATAGAAGCTGGCAGAAAACATGCATTAGATCATCCCAATTTACTTGAAGAATCAATTTCCAGTGTCAAGGAAGACGATTTAGCAACACTCATTTACACTTCTGGGACAACAGGTATTCCTAAAGGTGTAATGCTCACACATAAAAATATTTTATCGGATGTAATGGCACTTTCTGCAATTGCCATAACATTACGAAAGGGAGAAAAACCTTGGAATGCCCAATCAATAACATACATGCCCTATGCCCATTCATTTGGAAGAACAGTCGAAGAATATGGGTTAATATGGAATGCTGCTTGTATAAATTATGTTGGAGGTACGTCTCAAGAGAAGCTTCAGCGAGCCTTTAAAACATTTAGACCCACAATCATGGTCGGCGTACCGTATTTATATCAAAAATTATATGAGAAGGTTATCGATACCGTAGCAACACTTCCCGAAAGATTACAGAAAATATTTAATAAAGCGACGGCAACGGGTCGACAATATTATCTTAATATATTAAATAAAAAGAAGAATCCGCTCAGTTTAAAAATAAAATATGCAATTTTAAAACAATTAGTATTAAAAAGAATTCAAAAAGAAATGGGTGGCAGACTGGAGCTTATGGTAACTGCCTCTGCAGCGATTTCCCAAGATTTATTATTATTTTTCTGGAGTTGCGGATTCAATATTGCAGAAGGATATGGCCTTACGGAAGCAGCTCCTGCAACACATTATAGTAGAACAAAGGATAATTCTGATTTTCGCCCAAATTTCCATAAAAAAATTGATCCCTATGAAAAAATTGGAACAGTTGGACCACTTATGGAATTTCCTGGGAATCCATATGGAAATATGGAACAAAAATTAAGTCCTGAGGGAGAGCTTTTAATTAGAGGTCCTAATATTATGAAAGGATATTGGAAAAAACCAAAACTTACAGCAACTGCGATTGATGAGGAAGGGTGGCTGCACACGGGTGATTTAGCAGAAATAGATGAAGATGGATATGTTAAGATAATTGGAAGGAAAAAAGCAATAGTTAAATTAGCAACAGGTAAAATGATAAGTCCTGCACTTCCAGAGGGTTTTATTGTTCCATATTCAAGGCTTATTGCTCAAATTATATTTGTAGGACAAGAAAAAAAATATTTATCTGCAATAATAGTTCCTTATCAAGAACCATTGCGTAAATATGCTGATGAGCATGGAATTAAATATGAAAAATTTGAAGATATAATTAGAAATCGGGAGATATTACAATTATTAAAGGATGAGGTCTATAAATTCTTAAAAGATGAGATTGCAGATTTCTCCATTCCAAAAAGATTTTTAATTAGCTGTAAACATTTCGGAGAAAAAGAAGGATATTTAACACCTACTTTAAAATTTAAAAGAAACAAGATATACGAAGATTTTAAGGATTGGATAGATAAACTGTACGAGATAGATGACGAGTTTCTTATAATTGAGGATAGAATTACCGATTTTTACGACCAAAGTATAATTATGTAAATATTTATTAAAATTGGTTTATATTATTTTTTAATTTAATTATCTTTTTATTTTTATTAATGAGATAGCATTCTGCGGACATCGTTTAAAACATACGGAGCATCCTCCGCAATTGGCATTTATATTAATTGTTATTGCTCTATTATCTGAACCAATTTTTCTAATTTTCAGCGGGCAATACTTTACGCATGTACCGCAAGCAATACAATCTCCTGTAGTAATTGCTCTATATCTTATCGTGCGAAGTTCTTCAAATTTCTCTCTCAGATTTGGTGATGGAGCGCTCATTTTTATAATCATTTAATTATTTATTTTGCACATTAGGATATGCCATTCGCATGGGCAAACCTTTTGAATCAAAATCATAATTATTCGGTAAAAATTTCCAATTATCAGGACCCCATGAGGCGGATAAAGCTAAAACGCATGCATCAATTAAATCATCTTTATCAGCACGAGAAAAATCAAAATCCGAAAATATTTTTTGAATGAATTCTTCTGCATTACCAGAATATTTTTTTAGAATTGAGATTCTCTCTTTAAATCCTTCGGGGGTTTTTTTATAATATATCATAGGTTTTCCGCCGTTTAAGGCAGTAAAGCAAACTTCTGGATGAGATTCAACAATTATTTCCTTTAAGTGTTTATTATTTCTTAAAAATTCATCAACATCACGAATTTTAGGCGAAATATTCCATGATTGTTTAGATAAGCCTTTTCCAGTTTTTTCCCGATTAATTATTTTTGCCTCAATATAATCATTTGCATAAATAGCTGCCCGACAAGGTACAGGAAAAACCGAAGATGACCTAATTCGTGTGAGAAATTGCCTAGCCGCTTTATCACATTTTCTTGGTTCGCTTGAATTTTCTAAAAGCCCTATAGGAATATCTACCAAAATAGTTTTTGCTTTATTATATTGTAACCATATCTCTTTTATTGTTTGAGATATATTAAAGTCAATAAATTCTTTTTCAGAAAAAATTACGCAGAACCAGCCTGCTTGGCATCCATCAATTCCTAAATAATAATCATCAGACATTATATTAACATCCGCTTTAATCGCCAATATTAAAACATAAAAATGAATATCAAAAAAAAAGATTTATTTAATGGGAGAATCTTAGTTTTTATTATTTTATTTTTGAGACCGCCTTTTTAAGCAACTCTTCGGCTTGTTTTGTAAAGCTTGTAATTATATCATCTACATCCATTAAAGAATCAATTATTCCGCATGACTGTCCGACCGGAATTGCACCATTTTCTACATCTCCCTCTAAATATACTAATTCATATTTCTTCAAATCTGCTAAGTATTCATCAATATCATATGCTAATTCTTGTGCTATTTTTTCTTCCTTTGTCATAACCTTGCCGTGTTCTAATGCATATTTGTTTTTAATAAGTCTTATCGGACCAAAACCCCCCGTAGTCAAAATCGTATCCCGATCTTCCGCAGGCGGAATAAGGGCTTTATAATTTGGGTGAAATTCACTTTGATTTGATGCGATAAATCTTGTTCCCATAGCAACAGCATCACAGCCCATTGCTATACAAGCGGCAACACCTTCCGGAGATGCAATTCCGCCGCAACCGATTATCGGGATATCTGGATATTTACGAATTAATTCCTGAATTAAAACCAATGTTGTTACCATTTCATAACTTTGATGCCCTCCGCCTTCAGTTCCGGTTGCTACTAATGCATGAATCCCATTTTTAACCGCTTTTTCTGCAAGAAAGGCAGCCGGAGTCACATGAGCATGGAACAGATCAGGAGCCATTTTAGACATCATAGCCCGTGCCTCCCTCGTGCCTCCCGCACTGGTTAATAAATAAACAAATTGATCACGAAATTTAGGATCTTTTTTTCTTCTTTGAGCCAATTTCCGTAGCATAATTTTTTTATCCGTTTGAACTCTTGCTACTCTGACATTAATCCCGAAAGGCTTATCGGTTCCTTCAAGAACCCGATCAATTTGCTCCATCATATCTAAAACAGAATTCTTACCCTGCAATGTTGCATGACTCAAAACACCTAAGCCTCCTGCTTCAGAAGTCGCAATAGTTAGCTCTGTAGTATAAAATGGCCCCATAGGTGCGCTCATAATGGGATATTTTATACCAAATTTTTCAGTCAATCTTGTTTGAATCATAATTTAATCAACCTTTCGGATTTATTTATTTTATTAATTTATAATTAAATTTTAAATCAAATACTTAATAAATCTTGCCGATTCGGTAAAAATTATAATATTTAATTTATCATAACCAAATGATTTAAATTATAATACAAGTTTTGAAAATTAGGTATTTATTGAATATACATTCATTAAAAATAAATAAAATATCTAAAAGGGATAAGTTTAAAAATGGAGAAGTTATTTCCGATAAGTATTAATCCTAATTTATGTGTTCGATGTCAGAAATGTTCATATTCATGTCCTCCTAAGGCAATTTTTTTCAGAAATTCCCTAAGATATGTTGATTATAATAAATGCGAGGGATGCTTGAAATGCGTTGAAGTTTGCGAACATGGAGCAATTGAAGTCATGTCTTTTGAGGGTAAAACTTTAATTGGCTTTAAAATTGATAATGATCGTTGTGAGTTATGCAAAAAGTGTATTGAACCAAATTTTTGTCTTCAGAATTTATTTAAAGTCGAAAAAGATGAGAATGGCGATGAAAAAATTATATTTAATCCATCTGACCTACAAATTTGTGAAAAATGCCTTAAATGTGTTATAAGTTGCCCATTTAATGCAATTTTGCCCTTAATGGATGAAAAATAAAAAAATTTAGCATTATTATAGATTTCTTTTTCTTTTTATAAATCAAATCTTCTATATTTTTAGAGAATTTTCAAAATCCAAGTTGCTTTTAAATTCTGATATATTATAATTTGAATAACTTAATAAATTAAATATTTCAAATTCCTATCTTAAACTAATTCAAAAAAAGTTAAAACAGAATTTAAAAATAAGATTGAAAAGTGATAAATTATAATGAGTCCGCATCGTGTTGCTATAATTGGTGTAGGTATTACACCTTTTAGAGCGAGATATTTAAATAGGACATATTTTGAGCTGGCTTACGATGCTACAAAAATGGCAATTGAAGATGCAAATAAAAATGGTGCAGAAATTACACATAAAGACCTTACATCAACTGTTTACGGAATTTATAATGAATTATTTGAAAGACAATTTATGCCCGATATTTTTACGAATAGTTATATTGGTATGAATAATAAACCAGGTACAAGAATTGCCAGCGGTGGTGCAACAGGAGGATATACGGTAAGAATGGCTTATGCTGAAGTTGCATCGGGTCTTTCAGACCTATGTTTATGTATTGGCGTAGAAAAATGTAATGACTGTTATGATGAGCAAACGGGAACTACAACGCCTGAAGTATTAAATGCAATTGCTTATTCAGCAGATATGACTTATGAATATCCTTTAGGAATGTTGGCAGCAAGTTCTTATGTTTCTATGGTCAATGCCCATTATGAAGAATTTGGCAATCCTACAGAGGAACAAATGGCATTAGTCAGCGTTAAAAATCATGGAAATGCTACGCTAAACCCTAAAGCCCAATCACCTATGAAAATAACCGTCGAAGATGTGATGAATTCGAGAATTATTTGTTATCCTTTTAAAATGCTCGATTGTTGCCTATATTCAGAAGCATCTGCAGCATTAATTCTTGCAAACGAGGAAAAAGTAAAAGAATTAGGTGTCGAGAAGCCTATTTGGATTACAGGTGTTGCTGCGGCTAACGCTGATTGTTTTATCGGCAATAGGGAAAGTATTGCAAGACTTTATTCCAATATATATGCTGCTAAGGCTGCCTATAAGATGGCAGGGTTAGATTATAAAAAAATTAAGCAACAAATAGACCTTGCAGAATTGCATGATGCATTTTCAGGCCAAGAGGTCATTTCTTATGAAGAACTTGGATTTGTCGATTTTGGAGAAGGAGGGCCATGGATAGAAAAAAGTTATGAGAAGCCAGGTGAGGGCCCATGGTTGGATGGTGAGCTTCCATGTTGTCCATCGGGAGGATTAATTGGCTGTGGACATGCTGTAGGAGCGACGGGAATAATGTCAACAGGAGAGGCAGCATTGCAATTAAGAGGTGATGCAGGTAAGCATCAAGTAACAATTGAAAAAGGTCGGGCAATCTCCCATTCAATAGGGGGGCCTGGTGCGGCATATGCCGCCTTAATTGTAATGGCAAACGAGGAGGGGTTGAAAAAACCATGAGTGAAGAAAATTTTCAAGCCCATGAAATTAGGGATGTAATTAAAATCAATTATAAATATACTCTCGGAGGTCAATCAAAATTTTTTATCGAACTAATGAATAATAAGAAAATTTTAGGGACAAAATGTAAAAAATGCGGTAAAGTTTGGCTACCTCCGAGAATCGCGTGCTCCGACTGTTATGAAGATACGGAATGGGTAGAGGTTAAGCAAACGGGTGAGATTTTAGTCTCAACTATAGTATGGTTTTCCACCTCAGCATTTATTCAGAGAATACCTTATGGCTGTGCTTTTATTAAATTAGATGGCGCTGATACGGCGATGTTTCAAGCGGTATTTTCACAAAATTTAGTTCCTTCAAAAATTAAAAAAGGTCGTAAAGTTAAAGCGGTTTTTAAAAAGGAAAGAGAGGGTAAAATGACAGATTTCTTCTTTGTTCCGGAAGATGAGTATGAAATATGGATTAATAAACCAGAATTTGAAGGTGGTTCATAAATGGGTATAGCAAAAGAAAATCTTGAAAAGATTGCCAAAATGATGGAAGGTAATAAAAAAGTGGAAGATATGTTCACCACAAATATAGCTGGTGAAGATGTTCCTTGGAACATGACCTTCCAATTTAATTTAAATAATGAGGATCCTTTTTATTTGGAGATAAAGGATAAAAAGGTAAGGGTATATGATGGAGCCAACCCTAATGCAGAAATTGTCCTTATAGGAGATAATAATGCCATTGTTAAGATTTGTAATGGGAAAGGTGATTTTACTCACGCAATTTCGAGAGAAGAAATTACCATCGAAAAAGGTAAGGTTATGGATGTAATTCGATTAACTAAGGGAATTACTTTTGCTCTTAAGTCAAAATAATAATAAAAAAAAGATTTAAAAATAAAGTCTCTATTTTTTTATTTTTAATCATCTTTTTATATGAACTTTTTAAAATTAAAGCAAATTTAAAATATCAATTATAATTAAAGAAAAGATAATTTATGCATTATTTATTAGCGAATTTCGATAAAAAAAGTCTTAAATCGACTGATTATTGAAATTAATAATAGAAATTCAATTTTAAGAATTTTATTGAAAAAAAATTAGTCTAAAATGAATTTTTTTTAAAAATTTTAACCAATAACCTATAATTTATACACAATTTAAGATTTAAAAACTATAAAAATTAAATAATAATTATTAAAATTTCAAAAAAAAAAATAGAATGTATTTAAAAAGTGGTGAAATGTTAAATGACTTTAAAAGTAGATGAGATAGGGGACATTTACACTACTAAAGGAATGGTGCGAGCAGAGTTTAACTTCTGGGTTGGCATTCCTATGGATAAGTTTTATGATGGACTGGAAAGCGGGAAATTCATTGGTATTAAGTGTCCATCTTGCGGAAAAGTTTATTGTCCCCCAAGAAAAATCTGCGGAGATTGTTTTAAAGAATGTACGGAATATGTTGATTTGCCTGAAACGGGAACTTTAAGAAATTTCACGGTAACTAGTTGGAAAGTCCAAGAAAGAAAAAGTAGAAAGGTTAAGAAAGAAATTATTGTTGGACTTGTACAACTTGATGGTGCAGATTCTGCGATGATTGTTCCGATTATAAATGCAGATCCGGCAAACTTAAAAGAGGATATGAAAGTGAAAGTCGTCTGGAACTCAAAATTAAAAGGAAAAGTCGAGGATATTAAGGGTTTTGAACCCGCATAAGGAGGTGAATCATAAATGGATAAAGTAGCGATTGTTGGATATTATCAGGTAAAACCCGAAATTGATAAGCAAATGAGCCCTTATGAAATGATTTTTGAAGCTACAAGGGGCTCACTTGATTTTGCGGGTTTAAAAAAGAGCGATATCTCTACCGTAGTTTCTTGTACTAACGATTATTATGATGGAAAAACAATTTCAAATTGTTTTAAAGTAGAAGCTGGCGGGGCGTATATGGCAGACGAAAGTAAGGTTGAAATGGATGGTGCTCATGCGATGTTATATGGTTTGATGAGAATACTTTCAAAAAACCATAAATTAGCAATAGTCTATGGAATGAGCACACCATCTTGTTTCGAATACGAATCCGTAAGGGTTTTAGAAACAGATCCAACATTTGATAGACCTATTAATTTATTAAACGGATATACTGCTGGAGGCTTACAGATGCGTGCTTATATGAAAAAATTCGGAGTATCGGAGGAAGATATTGCTAAATGTGCCGTATATCATTGGAAAAATGCAGCCAAAAACCCAATTGCACTTGAAGAGGCTAAAAAGGGAAATATTACCGTAGAAGAGGTTTTAAATTCTCCAATTCTCAGTTCACCTTTAAGGGAATTAATGTATCCTATTTTAGCAGATTCTGTTTCATGCGTAATTTTAGCTCCAGAAAGATTAGCTAATAAGATTACCGATAATCCCGTCTGGATTACGGGAGTTGGACATTTTAATGAGACATATTATCTTGGAGATCGAGATCTTTCCATGAGTCTTTCAATGGAGAAAGCATGTGAAAAGGCATATAAAATGGCGGGAATAAAAGATCCAAAATCAGAAATAGATGTAGCTGAAATTTTCGGGCATACTTCCTGTGAAGATTTAATCCTTGCAGAAGCCGCAGGATTAGCCGATAAAGGAAAAGGAGTAGAATTTTTGGATAGCAATAAATTAAATCCTTCTGGTGGAGCTATGATGGGCTTTACACCCGCAGGATGCGGTTTAGCCAGGGTTATTGAAGCTGTAAAGCAATTAAGGGGCGAAGCTGAAGGCCATCAGATAAATGGGGCAAAAAAAGCTATTGCTTCAGGGCAAGTAGGCTTTTGCGCTCAAAATAGTGTAGTATATGTTCTTGAGGGAGGTGAATAAAAAAATGGCGAAAGTACAACCTGCATTTGTTAGTGGCGGCTTTTGTGAGCACGCCTCTAAAAGATCGGATGTAAATATGGCCGAGTTAGTTAATGAAGCAATTCAAGATTGTTTAAAGAAAGTTCCATCCTTAGAATGGAAAGATATTGATTGTATAATAAACGGAAATATGCCGGCATTCGAAGGTGCTAATATGCCCGAGCTTTGGATGGGAGACCATATGACTGCTAAAAATAAACCTTTACTTAGAGTTACAACTGGCGGAACTACTGGAGGTTCCGTATTTATCGCTGCTTATTATGCAGTCGCTTCAGGTCTTTATGACACAGTTTTAGCAGTTGCTTTTGAACAACAAAGTTGCGGTAATACTACTGTAGGGTTAGCATCAGTGGCACTTGGTGAATTTTCAATATTTCCCGATTTAGGATATGATTATGATAAATTAAGAAGAAATATGGGTGCTGGCGCCGCTATTGGTATCGCATCATATCAAGCTATGAATTATATTAGAAGGAGTAGAGCAACTGAAGAGGATTTAGCCAGAGTAGTCGTTCAGAATAGAAGAAATGCAGCAAAAACATGGTGGGCACACCTAAAGATGCCTACAATAACCATTGAAGATGTTCTTGATACACCGTATATTTCCTATCCTCTAAGATTTGGAATGGTTTGCCCTGCAACTGATGGTGCATGTGCAGCAATTATTACCACTGAAGAAAAAGCAAAAGATCTTTGTGATATTCCTGTGTATATCAATGGTGTGGCATCAATAGCTAATGAACCAGCTATTGTAGGGGTTGATTGCGGAGGTGCCGGTCAGATAGATCCCTGTGAACAACTTGGTGCAGTTAGATCGGCAGAAATAGCTTATGGACAAGCTGGAATAAATTTTCCAAATAAAGAAATTGATTATGCAGAAGTTTATGCACCGTTCCCAAATCAAGAATTACAATGGGTCGAGCGTGTTGGCCTTTTTGAGCCAAATACAGCACCAGAAGCTTACAGAAATGGAGTTACTGCTTGGGATGGTGAATTACCAGTTAATTGTTCGGGAGGCGTTAATTCAACTAATGCAATTGGAGCATCGGCAATGGAAAGACCTGTTTGTTCTGCGCTTCAAATTCAAGGTAAAGCAAGCAATCAAGTAAAGCATAAAACGATTCATACGGCTCTAGGGCATGGTTGGGGTGGTGCTATTAATCTTATCACCCATGTAGTATTAGCAGATGAACCACAAAGGAAATTTAAAATTTAAATAAGAGGTGAATAAAAAAATGAGTCCATTACCAGAATATATTAAAAATACTTATGTAAAGACAAGAACAACTCATGGTAGTTGGTATTTAAGCAGTTATAGGTACAAGTTTAATCTAAGTAGAACAAAAGTCTTCTTAAAAGGTTTAAAAGACGGGGTAATCTTAGGATTAAAATGCCGTTCTTGTAATACCGTTTCTTTTCCGCCGAGATTAATTTGTGGTCGCTGCCTTGTAAAGCCCGATCAATGGGTAAGATTACCGGAGACTGGCTCTTTAGCAACTGGTTCTGCTACCTATGAAGAAGATGATAAAAATAGAGAACATCCATTCCCCGTTGTAGCTGTAAGACAAGATGGTGCAGATACCGTCTGGGTTCATAATTTACCTGATGAATATGACTTTCATTCAATTTATATCGGAATGCCATTAAAAGTAGTCTGGGCTGAAGAGCGAAAGGGTTTATGGATGGATATTGATCATTATGAACCTATTCCAGACCCTGCTCAAGAATTAAATAAAAAAGAATGGGGAGAAGAATAATTATCCCGAATTCTTTTATTTATTTAATTTAATTCTAATTTTTTTAATTTTTTTTATATCTCTCCTTTTATTTAGAGGAAATCTTTTATATATTAGGAAATCTTTTTAATTTTATAATAATAAATTTGGTTTAACATAATGAAAGCAATTAATTGTTTGTTTAGTTTTTGGTTCTTCTTTTGGCGCTTCTAAAAGCGCTGCCTTCATCGGTTAAACCAAATTATAAGTATCTCAAAAATAACGATTATTTTTATTTTATTCAGAATTCAATTCGAGATACGCGTTAATCGTGTTTAAGTTCTAAAGCGATTACGAATCGTATAAAAAGTTAATTATTATTAAAAGTGATCTAAATGGGAGAAAAAAAGATTGAAAAAAGCATTAATAAGGAAGAAAATATTAGAAATCAAATATTTGATGAAGCTATAAAATTAATTGATGATAATAACATTAAACTTTTAGGTTGGGAAAAAACAATTGTAGCGAGATTTATTTCTGATAATTCAATGAAAATAATGAAAGTTCTAAATAAATACATTAATATAAAAATGGTTAAAAAGAAAAAATGAAATGTCCGTTTTGCAAACAGGAAATTAAGCATTTAGCTAGGCATATTGCTCAAAAACACCCGAAAAAGTTTAAATTTTTGGAGCAACATAAGCCTAAATTATATTCTAAACTTAAAAAAGAATTACAAATCGAAGAGCTCATCAATCGAAAAGATCCTAATCTTCTAATTTTTAATATAGGAAATAAGAAACATTATTATAAATTTAATTGCTTAAAATGCGGTAAATGTTGTTCGCAATTTGAAATAGAAATATTGAGGGATGATGTTGAGAAATGGGAAAAAGAGAACCGTATGGAAATTCTAAAAGGAATTCAGATTTTCCCGAAATCGATTTCCATAATGAATCTAGGTTTAATAGCCAATATCTATGGAATAAATATTAAAAATATTGATTTAAGTCAGATTACAATTATTCGAGATCTTCTTAATATTGAAAATTTCAATTTTAAAGCTTTTATTTCCGAATTAAAATCAAAAGGATATGATAATCTTAGTGAAGTAAATATAGAGAAAATTAAAAAAGTAGTTAACGCCCAAACCGAACTTCTCACATATTTCTTTACGAGAACATCGGAAAAAATAGAACAAAATATATTAAATCGATTAATAGAATTAAAACATTTCATATTAGATAATCATATTTATTTAGGGGAGCCTAAATTCGATAAAAATGGTAATATTGTTCAAGATACT
Source organism: uncultured archaeon (assembly GCA_964629395.1). Lineage (GTDB taxonomy): Archaea > Asgardarchaeota > Lokiarchaeia > Sigyniarchaeales > SOKP01 > CAZVTX01. The sequence goes on along the minus strand of CAZVTX010000017.1, from coordinate 10,020 downwards.
TTAATTTCTGAGTTAAAACAGCATCTTCCGCAATTTTATGATGAAAAGTTAGGAATATTAAAAGGAAAAATTCCTCACTGGCTATTAGGAGGCCCATATAGTTCACGATCAATTTTCAGTCCGAAAAGTTTCAGTATAATTAAAGAAGGCTGGAATTTCGGACTGCAATATTATTTAATATATGAATTGAAAGGGCATTGTGAATTTTTAGTAAATAATTTATGTTCTATTCATGAATATAAGCCAAAAGCTTGTAAATTATTCCCTTATAATAGAAAAAAATTAGAGCAAGGAGAATATGAATTCATTATTTCTGTTTGCAAAGGATTAAAGCGTTTGCTCTAAATCTTCCTTATATTATAATATATAATTTTAAATGTTTAAATATTAAAGCGAACAATATTTTATTAATCAATCAAATTAGATTCCAAATTTCAAAATAAATATTAATGAGTGAATAAAAATGGCAGAAATATTTCCGAATAATCCGGAAAATAAGGTTGTTATAAGTGCCGCCCTTGCGGGTGCTGCAACCCGAAAAGAGCAGAACCCAAATGTTCCATATTCACCGGAAGAATTTGGTGAAGAAGCAAAAAAATGTTATGAAGCGGGTGCTGCAGTAGTTCATATCCATGCAAGAGACCCGAATAAAGGAGGTATTCCAACTCCAGATTTAGAAATTATTAAGGCAACAATCGAAGCGATTAAAGAAAAAGCTCCGGACATAATTATAAATCTTAGTACTGCTATTAGTGCAGTAGCAACAGATCGAGAGCGTATTCAACCTGTGGTTAAATTTAAGCCGCCTTTAGCTTCATTAAATACAAATTCTATGAACTTTTCAATAGGTGATTTCAAAACCGGTAAAGTTACAATGGCTGCGGATAATATCTTTAAAAATTCATTTAGTACTATTCAAAAGTTTGCAAAGAAAATGAAAAAAGCCGGAACAAAACCCGAGATGGAAATTTATGACCTCGGTGGAATGTACAACATGCTTTTCTTAAATAAGCAAGAAGGTCTATTTGAACAGCCTCTTCATTTTCAATTCGTTTTTGGCGTATTGGGCGGTATTCCTTTTAGTCCCGGTAACTTGCAGACACTATTAAATCTAAAACCACCTGGAGCTACATGGAGTGTATGTGGAGTTGCTAAACAACAATTTCAAGCGGCTATGGTTTCATGTGCATGGGGAGGACATATTAGAGTTGGTTTAGAGGATAATATAAGAATGCCTAATGGTGAACTCGCAAAGGGAAGTTGGGAACAAGTTAAATGGGCTAAAACTCTAGCAAATCATTTTGGTAGGGAAATCGCTCAGGGTGAAGAAGCCCGTAAAATTTTCAATCTACTTCGGGATGATGTAGATTTAGGCTAAAAAAATCATATAAATCTCTTTTATTTTTTTATTTTTAAAAAATAATTATTATTATTTTTTTGTATATTAAAAAAATAAAACTCTAAATCTCTTTAAATTAAAATTAGATTTAAAAAAATAAAAATTAAATTATATTTTAGATTATATGACCTCCCAATGAATGATATCTTTAAGAGTTCCTTCCCTTTGTTCTTTTGGCTTTAATACTGCTTTTACTTTTAAGCCGCAATAATCTTTATTAAGATCAATCATATTAATAACTCCGAGGATTGCTCCATCCGTCTCATCAACATCAATTAAAGCCATTACTCGCGGGTTTTCTAATTTTTCTCCATGGGCATTAAGGGTGGCAATAGTAAAAAGTCTAATAACTCCAGTGGTAGGGACTTCTCTCCAATCATCTTCGGGGATTTCTGAAAAGCAATCTTCACAATATAACCTTGGAGGGAATAATACTTTATCGCATTTTTTACAATAAGTCGCTAAAAAGGAATCATTCTCTTTTAAATGTTTAAAGAATTTATCACCAGCCACACCTGCGGGATAAAGATAATCAGCTTGCATATCACCCCTCCAATGGGTTTTTGCCAATGGATCGGTCTGTTTTTCTCCAAAAGTCATATTACTCATCCTCCTTTAATGGTTTAAAATATTTTATATCCGTAATTGCTCCTTCCCGTTCATTTTCGGGCTTCCAAACGGCCTTTACTCTCATACCGATCTTAATCTCATCTTTACTCATTTCTCCGAAATAATGCATAAAACCGTGATGCGGATTTGTCCCATCTAAATCAATTACACCAATAAGAATTGGTTCTTCGATTCGATTAGCATCCGAATCTAAGTATGAAATTGAAAAGGTCTCAATTACACCTGTATCGGGTAATTCAACCCATTCTTCTGTTGGACCGAAGCAATATTCGCAAAACATTCTCGGTGGAACCAATACTCTGTCGCATTTTTTACATTTAATACCCATTATTTTTCCTTTTTTCAAGCCTTCTAAAAAGACATTCATTGCATGTCCGCAACTCCAGGCATATTGAACCTCCGGTTCCCACCAAGTATAAGCAATCTTTTTATCACGAATGTCACTTTCCCTTATATGAGTTCCAGGAGCATAGGGAGGCCAGCTTGCATAATCTTTAGTTTTTCTTAATCTAAAATCAGGTTTTTTATTTTCTTCGTTCATTTTTTATCCCCTCCTTAAAGCCATTACAGTTGCCATTTGCATTATATCTCCCCAAGCTTGGCCTACACCAACTCTTGGGTCGCCCGGAATCTGCCTTTTCCCTGCTTTTCCAGCAAGTTGCCAATATACTTCACAAACTTTCTGTCCCATTGTTGCAGCAATTGGATTTCCAACACCCAGTAATCCTCCTGAGGGACAAATGGGTAAATCACCATCTCTTTGAGTAACTCCTTCATGTGTTAATTTTGCAGCTTCCCCTTTTTTACATAATAGAAGTCCCTCCATATGATGTAATTCTTTATATGTAAAGGGGTCATAAGGTTCGGCAAAATCAATATCTTTTGGTGGGTTATAAATTTTAGCCATTTTATAACACATTTTTGCTGCAACTGCTACATATCTGGGGAAATAAAGATCGCGATTAGTCCACATTGTAGAGTCTATACTCCACCCTACTCCTGCTACATATATCGGATCATCGGTAAATTTATGAACTACATCTTTACTGCAAAATATCAGAGCCGATGCTCCATCACTTGGCGGAGAAATATCTAACCTATTAACAGGCCAAGCCATAACTTCCGAATTCAATACATCCTCTACGGTAATATTAGGATCTGCAAGTTGTGCACAAGGATGCCCAACTGCATTTCTTTTATTTTTTACGGCAACTTCGGCAATCCATTCTTTTTTAATATTATGAACCGTCATATATCTGTTATATTCCATAGCAAATAGCCAAACTAAATTAGGTTTTAATGGTCTGTCTAAGATTGGATCCCATATATGACGAAATGCTGTTTGCGGATGGGGATAACAATTTCCCATTTTTTCTTCGCAAACAACTAAACAGACATCAGCAACTCCTGAGGCAACATGCCACCAACCTGCAATAGGAGCAAAAACACCTGTTCCTCCTCCGTTAAAAACTCGGACATAAGGTTTTCCTGCAGCAGCGGCGCCATCAAGTAAATTCTCACCTTTCAGATGAATTCCGTCAAAAGCATCCGGAGCAGTTCCCATTACAATCATATCAATATCATCTTTTTGAACGCCCGCATCTTCCATTGCCATTTTAGCTGCCAAATAGGACAATTCTTTACCTGTTTCTTTTAAATGCCTTCTAAATAAGGTCATTCCTCCTCCTATAACTGCTACTTCCTTCATTTTTTAATCACCTCTCAAATATTGCTACTGCACCACTTCCAGTTGGAATAAAACGCCATGCTTGGGCTAAACCCTTTTCAGCATCCGGCACTTGCCTTTTTCCAGCATGGCCCCTAAGTTGTAGTATTATTTCCAAAGCTTTTTGTAGCCCCGTTGCTTCAAGACAGTTTCCTACACCTAAAGACCCTCCCGAAGTATTAGTCGGCATTGAACCTTTAATATCTAAGGCTCCCTCTTCGGCTAAGACCCCTGCCTCTCCTGGCTTAGCAAAACCCATAGCTTCTAAATGTTGTAATTCCTTATAACTAAAACGATCATCGCACTCTATAACATCAATTTCTTTTTTCGGTTCCGTTATTCCTGCCATTTTATATGCCATTTGTGCCGCTTTTTTAGCATATTCCGCATCCATACCTCTTGTAGATAACCAAGGTGTTTCGGAACACCATCCAAACCCTGATAAATAAATAGGATCTGCCCCTAAATCTTTTGCAGTTTTCTCATCCGCTAAAACAAAGCAAATTGCTCCATCTACGTTTGGTGCAATATCATATTTCTTTAAAGGTTTAAAGAGATATTCTGAATTCATTACATCCTCTACTGTTAGGTTTAGTTCATAATCGGCAATGGGATTATAAAAAGCATTTTTCTTATTTTTAACCACAACTTTTGCACACTGCTCTTCTGTGGTACCCGTACTTTTAAGATAATGCATCATTTCTATTCCTGCTAAAAAATACGGATGCACCCTTTCTTTTTCATCGGAATGCCCAACAAAAGGTTTTGGGCTTTCAGGTAAATATTCTGGGCTTCCACCATATTTAGGTCTTGCAGTAGGGCCTGTAACGGGTCGATCAAATAAAGGGTCCATAGCATGTAAAACAATATCCCCATAAGTAAGTAAATCCGAGATTTTGCTGTGAGCTTCAACGGCTACTACATCAAAAAATTCAGTTTTTATCTGCATATAAGCATTTCCTAAACCATATATTCCATCTCCGCATACTGTACAACATGGACGCAGTACGGCACCAATTTGGTCAGGAACAAATTCATCGAATATACTAAATCCTTCCCAATAATCTTCGGCACATGTGATAAAACTGTCAACATCTTTGCGAGGGTCAATACCGGCATCTATATATGCTTTATTACATGCTTCATACATGATATCCTTCCATTGCATGTCGGGGGTAATAGAGTTGAAATCAGTGTATCCAACACCTATAATACAAACGCGTCTACCAGCCATTTTTTTCACTTATTATAAAATGATTTTTAATTTCGATAGTTAATATTAAGTCATAAAAAATTTAAGATTAATTAAGTTTATAAAGAAATGGATTTTCTCACGTAATTTATTCGGATAGTAATTAATCTTTAAATTTTTTTAATATCAAATTTATAATTTACTTAGTTTTATATAAAAAAAATCTAAAAATGATGATTTATGGACACCAGATTAAGTGAGTTTGAGCCAATTAAGATCGAAAAATATGTAATGGAACTCGATTTATTGGCAAATCCTGTTCTGACACCTCAAGAAAAGGAATTTTTATCAGAATTCTATTATTTTCTTGAAAAAGAGATTGATCCTGAGTTAAGGAAACTTGAAGAACTTAATTATTTCGTTGAAGAACCAACGCAAGACAAGAAAAAGGAAATTGTAATAAGAATATTAAAAAAATTAGCAGAAGGAGGCTATTATAGTACAATAATGCAAGATGAATCCCAATATGAAGTTGGCAGAATTACAAGAAATGCGCTCATTGCCTATGGCTTATGTGGGGGGCGTTGGAGCGAGGAAAGTGAGAGATATATCGCAGGGAATTATAGTGTAGAAATGGGTCGCCTCGCAGGAGGAACATTATATTGTAATCCCGTAAATTATAAAGCGACAGAAGAACAAAAAGAGATGTATTTAAAGCCGGTTGCAATTGATGGTGCACCTGCAGCTTCTGCCATGACAGAATTTAATGCAGGAAGCGATATTTTTAGTATGGAATTAAAATTAATGGAACGCGGAGATAAAATCATTGTAAAAGGAAAGAAAGTATTTATAACAAACGGTATGATTGCGGATTATATTATACTCTATGGAAGGCGAAATAACGGCCAGTTAGGTGCAGTAATTATTGATACTGAGCATCAAACATTAAAGAATTTTAGAGCTGCGAGAATTAGAACCTATGGAATGACTGATGCTTTTGTAAGCAGATTGATTTTCGATAAAGTTGAAGTTCCTAAAGAGAATATGCTCCAAGGAAATGGTCTGGAAATAGCATTTCACCAATTAACTGAAGAAAGATTAGTTATTAGCGCAGAAGCATTAGGTGATGCTATGAAAAAACTATTATATTCGCATACCTATGCATTACAACGCCGACAATTTGATAAAAAACTTCACGAATATCAAGTTATACGATTTCCAATTTCAAGAAATATTAGAATGATGAATTTACTGGTTTCTGCATTATTGCAGTATACAAGACAATTAGATGCACATCCAGAATTAGCAGGTTCCAAATTAATGGCTGCTCAAGCTATGGGGCTAAAGATCTCTGCAACGGAACTCGGTTTTGAAAGTGCTATTCACTGTTTTAGAACCATGGGCGGTAGAGGCTTTATCAGACAATATTCAAATCCAATAGGACTCCTAGATCCATATTGCATGATACATGGTGGCGGAAGTAATTATGTGCTCGAAGACTCTGAATCCAGAAGATTTTTCAAATACAAACCTACACTCCGGGAAAAAGAAGATTTTATCCCGAGAATTAATTGGTAAAATTATAAAATAAATTATTTTGATTTTATTTCTTTTTCTTTTTTAAGTGTTTCTTCAATATTTTTAAGCAAAAATACGCTAATCAATATGAAGATTGCACTTACAATAAAAATTATCGGCGAATAGAGATATCCTTCTGGTTTTGGCCCGTTATCTGCGAGATAACCTCCGATAAGCGCACCAGGAACCATCGGAATAACCATCGCAACGATTTTATATGCTAACATAGAGCCTCTTCGATCTTCAGGAGATAAATCCTGCATCCAAGTATCCGCACATGCACTAATGGCTGCCATAAAGCCCGTCATTAAACCTCCATATAAAAACACTAAAAATAATGTATAATCTGTTTCTATCGGAATGGTAGAAAAAAGTATAAGAAATACTGCCGCCCCAAAAGTGGATGCAATCATTATCGGTTTTCTACCGAATTTATCTACTAAAACTCCCGCAGGAAAGCTTAGTAAAAGCGTAATTAAACCTAGAGCAGCAATAATAATTCCTAATTCAATTCCTTTCAATTTAAAAATTGTTTCAATATATATAAAAAGAAAAGGGGCGACAATTTGCACGCCAATAGTATTTATGAAAAGAAAAAAAAGCAAAATATAAAGCGATTTATTTTCACGATAAGATTCTATCGTAAAAGTTTCCTTAAAATTCTCTTTCCAAGTTTTTTCTCTAACCTTCATAGGCTCTTCTCGGCTTATTATAAAAAAGACAATCCCGCAAACAATCATTAGAAATCCTGCATAATAAAATGCAAAATCCGGACCCGCAAAATCTACGATATATCCCGAAAAACCTACAACTAAAACTGTGCTAATTGCCGCAGTCAATCCCATTATAGCATTTACAGTACCTCTTTCTTGAATTTCAGTAGATTCGGTTAGAAAAGCCAATCTCGTGGGTGTAGAAATATCCCCGAAAAAAGTTATTAGAGCATCCATTATTACACCATATATCACTGCCATAATAACGATAGAGAATAATCTTGTTATAGGAAAAAAACACATGGAAATTCCGCCAGTAATTGCCGCAAAAAGCATAAAGGGACGCCTTCTTCCGTATTTGGAAGTGCAAGAATCGCTAAATGCTCCGAAAAAGATTTGAGTTAAAACGCCAACAATCGCCGAAAGTGCGACCATAAAGCCAACATAATATACATGCGGGTCAATATTTCTCGTCCAATATAAATTAATCCAGAAATTTTCAACCATCCAATATGTATTAATTCCAAAATTAAAGATTATAAGAGCAATAACATTTCTCTTATTTTTCATATCTTAAAAAAAGAATGATTTTATAAATAATCGATGAAAAAAGAAAAAATATTAATTATAGTTTACTTCCACAAATTGAGCAAAATTTAGCATCTTCAGTTATTTTCGAGCCACAATAGCGGCAAAATTTCTGTTTAGGTATTTCTTTATTAGAAATCGCAGATTTTTGAGGTGATATTTGATTGTTCGCAGACTGATATGCCGATTTTGCATAAAATTTACTTGAATAATCAAGTAATCTTAATCTTCCTAAACTAAAATAACCAATTATCGATAAGATTAATCCGATTAATATTGTTACTATTAAGAAAGAAAGGATATAGCATAAACTTGCATTTTTTAAATTTCTGGCCCCTTCGATTGAATCCCTAATTATATCAGCAGGTAAATTTACGGGATTTTGTTCGAAAAAAATCATTAGATTTTCCCAAGCTTTCATTTGATAAATTCCGGCAATAAGTGATATTATAAAGAGAAAAGCAAAAGCAGCGATGATCAAAATGTAAAAAGAAATAGCATTATAATAATAACTAAATCTAATAATTGAAAAAACACCTATAATCATTACTGCTATAAAAATAATCACTCCAATTATCGAAATCATAATTCCTAAGATAAATTTGCTTCTAAATTCTTCCAAGTAAGGATTTTTTAGCTTTATATTAATTCTATTTACAATTTGTAAAATACGAATGATAAAATAAATTTGAAGTATTAGCGCAATAATGTTAACCATTGGAATAAATTGAAAAATTAAACAGAATCCCATATAATAAAAACTTCTGCCGAGTTCAGCTAATTCTGATTTAAGATTTTCATTAATCAATATAACAACCTTTTTTTCGATTTTAATTGGATAAAAATTCCAGCAATAATTAAAAAATAAGTTTAAAAAATAAATTTTTATCTATTAATGAGATTATTAGTGGGATTATTATTTTACGAGAGCCTTTTTTATAAATTTTGGCATGGTGAAGCCGATGTAAAATAAGATTGAAGCTAAGATTACAAATAGTCTTGCTAAGAATATTGTTATCTGCGAAATCTCGAAAGCAACATCAATTGTAGTGCCTAATGCAAAAAATATAAAAGCACATAATAGAAATTTTCCTTTTAATTTTATTTCCTCATTTTGAGAGCTTAAGCTTTGCCATGCAAAAAGTATTCCTGTAATTAAAAATAAAGCAATTGAGATTAGGAGAAATATATCTATAATAGGATCCCATTCAACTACAAAAGCACTTTGTCGTTTTCCGATTAAATGATAGTCAAGAAACCACAATGTAAGAACATATCCTTCAAATGCAATCCAAAAAATTACAAATATAGTATTCATTATCTTTTTATTCTTTTGGAATATAAGATTAGACATCGCAAATCCCCATAGTATTGCGACAAAAGGGACTATTGCATTGGCAATGAAGAAATAAGGGGCATCAGGAAGCCATTCGCCTTTAGTTAAAATCAAAACGAAAGTTATCGCATCAGGCCAATATGGACTTATGACAAGGATCCAAGCAGCGCCAACTAGTAAAAAATCTATTTTTTTATATTCTAAGTATCTAAGCATTATAATTAATCCAATTATAGTAGTAATAATGACGAAAATTAGAGTCAATAAACCTTGTGTAAATTCTAATGTTGTTAGCTCTTCAGACATAAAATCACTTAATATAATTTACCTAATAAAATAAAAAATTTCATATAAACTTTCAATTACAAATTCTAATTAATTGATATAAGAACGAACTTTTTGTCAAACCGATGTTATTGTTTTAATTTTTGAACATTGAATATTGGGATTTATTTGGGACAAAATTTCGGCAAATTTTTTTAAAGAATTTTCGGTTAATTCAGAGTTAATATTTGATACACCGCAGGCGACTACAAGTGCGCTTTTGGTATTTTGCGTTATTTTTGTTATATTTGAATCTCTATGAGGAAATAAGTGAATTATTAGACCTGAACTATCTGCCATTATTATTTCATTACCTTTTAAAATCTTGTTCTTACCTCCAATTGGTATAAATTCTTCCCCTTTAGAAGCAAATCTCAAAATAAGCGGAGTTTCCAATTTATCAAAATCATAGGCACCAAGGGGTATTTTTGTGTCAATTGAGACCCAATTGTTTAAATCAACAAAATTAGAGATTCTTGGGATATTTTTATTGGCTAAAATCCGTCTAATTAATGCTTCGCTCGAGGGTCTTTG
>CAZVTX010000016.1:0-23573 GCA_964629395.1 uncultured archaeon | reverse complement strand
TATGAAATCGTTCCGTTATATCTTATTTTTCTGAGAACGGGTTTATCTTTTTTCGTAATAATATCCGGCGAATATTGATGAGTTATCAGCAATTTCTCCTTATAATAAATTTCTATTTTATCTTTATATTCAAAAATATTAACTTTTAAACGGTTTGTATTAAATTTAGTTAGTTACTAATTTATTAAAAAACAAAATATGCAAAATTAAAAATGTCTCTAATATTTAATAATATAGTTAGCATTTATAGGGGATAATATATTGATGCTAAAATTAGATGAGGATAAATTAAGGGACTTACCGGGATGGGAAAAAAATGCACCAGTTCCAATCTGTATGGGGGGCGATTATCGAGCCCTTACTTTTTGTTGTAAACCAGGCTATTCTCTTACATTTGGTTATAAATGTAGAAGGGATGAGGTATTAAAAGAGTTAAAGCTAACACAAGAGGAATTTATCAGAATTAAAGAAGAGTTCTCGAAGCAAAATGATTGGGATGCGGATTTTGTTTGCTTTGGTTCTCTTTCTTATTGTTGCATGAGGAGGGGTGGTTGCCCCCGTAGAGACCCTGTATTATTGATGAAATATCCGGGATTTTCGATGGATGAAATTATGCGGATATACTTCAGTAAGAAAAAAGAACTTGCAAAAATAATTTTAGAAGCAGTAAAAGATAAAGACGCAAGAAAAAAAGTTGAACCATTATTAAAATTATTTTAATTTCTCCTAAAAGGGTAAAATAATGTCTCAAAAACATGATAAAATAGAGAATGGAGAAGATAAGGAAGATTTTCTTATAGAGAGCATATATATATTGGAAAAAGAGTCCGGAATTTGTCTATTTGAACAAAATTATGAGGATTTTACAAAAGAAGGAATAAGTGCTGATTTAATAAGTTCATTTTTATCCGCATTATTAAGTTTTGCCGATGAGGCTTTTGCAGATAAAATACAACACGTTCAATTTGTTAATAGAAAAATAATATTCGAATTTAAAGATAGAATCTTATTTGTAATTTTTATAAATAACAAAACGCTACTTACCGACTTTGAATTAAGAAAGATTATAGAAAAAATTGCTGAGAAATTTTTTGAAAAATATTCTGAAATAATAGAGGATGAACAATTTTATAATGTCTCCTTATTTAATGATTTTTCCAAGGATATTTATGAGATCGTAAAAAAAGAGCCATTACCATTAAGAATCTTGCATCTTCTTGAGGTTAGGAAGAAGTTTGAGAAATATGTCGAAAGAAAAATGAAATATTTTCAAAAAAGGAAAGAAAAAATTGAGAATAGAATCAAAAAATTAAAATTATTAAAAGAAAAAAAGAAAAATAGATCAAATCATAAGCCTTCTTAATAATTTATTCATTCCAACTTCATTTCTTAGAGAATTGACTTCTATTAGGAATTTAATAAATTCGCTTTTTTCAGAGGAAAAAAATTATAAGTGAATTTAACTAAATAATATTGATCCAAAAATGTTAGAAATGGTTTTAGGAGATAGCCGACGAGACGATACATACCTGAAAGTAATTAAATCGGGCGATAAAATTGATCCTAAGGATATTGAGGCAATAAAGCTGATTTTAATGGAAGAATTTGAAATTCAAATAAGCCAACCTCAAATAAAAATTGAGAAAAAAAGAGAAGAACAGATAGCTTAAGAAAAATTTTATTTTAAGGAAATTTTAGATGATATAATATCTCAAAAAAAGAAATTAATTAATTACATATTTATTTTGGATTTATTTTCTTGAATATTAAAGGTACAATAAATATTACGATAAAGCTAATAATTGAATATCTTAAAAATCGCAGTATAACATTTCCTTTTAGGATTAATTCGAGAATCATATAGCTTATCATAAGCAAAAATATTCCGAGGATTAGATTAATTAGCTTCCATTTCAAATCTAATTTTGACGGCTGATAATTAATATATTCATTTTCTAAAATATATCCTACAGATATACCTAAGATCGCTCCGCCCGCCTGGGCAAATCCTCCTGCATCGGAATAATTGGGAGCATTTTGCACAAGACCCAAACCGGCTTTAGGAAATAATAGAACTGATATGATAAATAAGATTATAGAAATCGATATTGCAATAATGATCTTTATTATTATGCTTAAATCGCCGATTTTTTCCGAAATTATTGGTTCCAAATATATAAATAACAAAAGAACTACGATTCCAATTAATAAGCCTCCTATAATATCTTGCAGGTCATGAACGCCCAATATTATTCTGGAAAGAGCAATTAGGAGGATTAAAAATGAAAGAATTATTGGTATCATATAGGAGCTTGATTTATCTTTAAATTCAAAAGCAATATACCCCCATGTAGCAACAGCATTTTGAGAATGCCCTGAAGGAAAGCCGTAATCCGTCTCAATTAGACCATATTCTTCTTTAGGATCGATATTTGTTTGAGGTCTCGGATCTTTAAACAAACTTTTTAAAAGAGAATTTATGTATACGGAGATTAACAGACTAAAGGCGAGATTTTTAGCGAACTTCTTATCATATACAAAAAAGAAAACAGATACCAGTAAAACCAGAAATATTGCTTCACCTGTAAATGTAAATATTTTGAAGATTGCTTGAATTGTCGAATTTTTGGAATAGAATGCCTCATTATAACCTAAAAAGAGTAAAGTTAAGCCAACTATTAATATTCCGCTAAAAGCAATAATTATTAGAGTAAAACCTTTTTTTGATAAAATTTTACCTTTTGAAATCATACATTCGCTATTTTTCTATATTTTTGAATTAATTATATTAAAACTAAGTAATATTAAAATATTAATCTATAATTTTTAGTTGATTTTTAATTATGTTTAAGAGATTTTAGATTTTAAATTTGTAAATAAATTAATTAAGAATTTTTTATTTGATAACTAAAGATGTAGAATATAAATAGAAGTAATAAACGTGCATTATCAGGTTTTACGAGAAATAGATAAGATTATTCCCGATTTTTTATCGGATTTTATAAAAGATCCGATGATTTTCTCCGAAAAAGGGGAATATCCATTTTCTATTGAGGAGCTTGAAAATATTAAAAATTTATTCGTTAAATTAGAATCAAATAGATCGAATGTTGAACTTTTGGGTGAAATTTTTAACGATACATTAATTATTGGAGATACGCATGGATTTTTGGATTGCACAATAAAAATAATTAAGTATTTTTTGGAAAAAGAAGTAGAGAGCCTAATTTTTTTGGGAGATTACGTAGATCGCGGTCCGCATTCTCTATTAAATTTAATACTTGTAGTTGCTTTAAAATTAGCTTGGCCGGAGCGAATTATTATTCTAAAAGGCAATCATGAAGATCTACTAATGAATGAGAGGTTTGGTTTTGGAAATGAATTAAAGCGATTATATCCAAGAAATAAAAAGCGAAGAAAAGTAGAATTTATTTTAACGGATATTTATGATTATATGCCTCTTGCGGTAATTACTCCGAAAAAGAGTATCGCTCTTCATGCAGGGATCCCCCATAATGCCCAATCGATTTATGATATAAAGAGAATTCCAAAACCTCATTCTAAAATTCTGGAAATATATGACCCAAATGAAAGGTTAGAAGTTTACAAGATGTATATGCAAATTCGGTGGAATGATCCTCGAGAAGGACAATTAATAAAATATGCTAATTCTTGGCGCGGAAAAGGAGTTTATTTTTTTAATAAGGATGCAACAATAAATTTTTTAGAAAATAGCGGATGCAATAGAATAATAAGAGCACATGAATCTTCGAGAGGTAGCTTTGATTTATTATTTAAAGGAAAACTTATCCATATTTTTTCTGCAGAACCTTATTTCGATAAGGTCAATAAAGCGTATATAATTCATGAAGAAAAGGGAGGAAATACATTTTTAAGAGACTTGGATTTTAATAAAGTTAAAGAAATTTAATATAATTATTTAAAATTACTATCGCTTACTCTATTGAAATATCCGTTTGCTCTTCCTTTACTTTTTCCAGCGTTATTTCCAGAATACCGTTCTGATAGCGTGCCTTAGCTTTATTTGAGTTAATTGCGGCGGGTAAATCTATTTCTTTATAATAATTCCTTCCGAACTCCTCTGATTTTGCAGAGATTGTAAGAGATCGGCTGGTAGCTTTTATCTCAATATCTTCTTTAGTTATACCCGGCATTTCTGCGATAACTATTACATGATCTTTGTCTTCATTTACCTCAACAAGAGGTTCTCTGGTTTCTCTTATGGTGGTCTCGCCTTCTTCAACTTTAGGTTTTAGGGTTCCGAAGGAATCAATTGTAGGCTTTCCATCAGGACCAATAGTTATATTAAATCCATAAACAAAAGGTCCTTTAATCCCGAATTTTGATTTATTTCGAAATATCTCTTTTCTTAATTCTTCGGGATCTAATCCACTGAATTCAGGTGGTAAATTTCTCATAACTTGATCGAAGATATCTTTAAAAAGTTTTTGCATACGCTTAGATTTAAAAAGATTATTTGGGTCAGAGAAAAATTTAAAAAAATCATAAGGATTATCGAAATCATCCTCATCATCTTCGTCCTTTTTCCTTGTCATTTTAAACACCTAACTAAAATTGTTTTTGATCGAAATTATCAATAAATTTAATAATTAATATTTAAATAAAATAATTAAGACCTAATATTTTATAGCATTTATTCTATAAAGAAAGATTATTCTAAAAAATTTAATTGTTATCCATTCAAAATTTTAGATAAATATAATAGAGGATTGAAAAGAAAAATGTATGATGAACTCGGCGAAGACGAAAAAGAAATGTATTTAGAGGTCTTAAGAGAAGCACCTATGTTACCCTTTAGTTCATTTGTGAGTCGATCTGACATACCCGATAAAATAGATATTAGTAGACCGAGAAGTGCAATTGATAGAGAAGTGTATAGATTAGTAAGACAGGTTTATAATGATAGATCTACGAGACTTTTACCGATATTAGGCTCTGCCGGAACGGGAAAAACCCATGCTTATCATTCGTTTAAAGATAAGGAGAGAGAGAATAGACGTAAAAGAGAGCAAACGGAAGAAACTGAAGAGGTAAATGTTAGCCAAATAGAGCCTGTTGATTGGACAATCGTATATGTTCCGAGCCCTCCTGCCAGTATTAGAGTTCTTTTACATGTTTATACGTGTTTAATTGAAGAAGTAGGACCCGAAATAATTAATCTCGTATCAGAAAAGTTAGTTAAAAAATGGGGCGGAGAAAAAAAAGGAATATTTCAAAAACCAAAAATAGATGAAGTTATACAAAAGGGTATCCGGGAATTCCCCGGTGTGTTTGCAGATTGTGTAAAAGCTTTGGTAACATATCAACTTGACAAGAATAAAAAAGCATTAGCCGAGCGCTGGTTACTCGGAGAAGATTTAGAACCTGAAGAATTAGATGAGTTAGGAATAAGTTCTGTTGTAGAAGAGGATGATGTTTGCCTTGCACTTATCAAAATAATAACTGAAAATTTAGATCGTGTTCTAATTTTATATTTTGATGAATTGGAATCACCTTATAGAATGCATGGCGAGGTCGCCGAAAGAAAGTTTTTAGAAGTTTTAAAAAGATTATATAATGAGGTTAAAGGGTTAGTTATTATCATTGCCGTATTAAAAGAAGTATGGCCAAGAATTTTAGAGATTGCAGACGCACCTTTACGTTCTAGAATGGAACCTGAACAAGAACTTAAACCTTTTAGTTTAAATGATCTCAAAATATTCTTCTCAAAAACAATGGAAGCATTTTGGGAGGAAAATAATTTAGAACCACCATTATATCCATTATTTCCGTTAAATGATAAACTTATTGAATTAATTTATGAAAAAACTAAAGGTAATCCCCGTAATTCCATTAAATTATGCAGAAGATTTATCGAAAAAGTAGTAATGGAAGAGATGACCGTTGATGAATTATTAGAAGTTGGTGCAGAACTCGAAGCTACCGCTAAAGCTAAAGAAGAGGAAGAAGAAGTTATTGACTTTTCCAAACCCCGAGAAGTAATTCGTAAGAAAATTGAAGATATATTAGCGGAAGAAGAATATACTATTGATGTAAATCCATCATCCGTCGCAGGGGCAGCACTTAAATGCATTACCATGGTAGGAGAAAAATTGGGAAAACAATTTAAAACCCAAATGGAATATAAATTTATGCTGGGAAAGCGTCCGCAAACATTAGCAGCTCTAATAGAATATGAAGATAAAAGATTTGGATTGGAAATTCCTTCCATTAAAACTTTCGATAGAAGTGCCGGTGTTGCAGGATATTATGCTGCAAAGAGATTGAAAGATGCTATCGCTCAAAAAGTTATAACTCACGGAATTTTAATAGTTCCTAAAGGCACCGGAGGTGCAAAATATGAAATGATCCTACAAGGCAATCCTGAAATCAAAAAAGTAGAAATAACAAATAATATTGGTGAAGACCTTATAGCTAATGCATTAAAATATCCTACGGAAGTAGGATGGGAAATTGCTAAAATTGTCTTTCCTGATATAGGTGATTATATTCCACCTGAACCCGAGCAACCGGAGGAAGGAGATTCTAACTCAGAAAATAATGATTCTAAAAATGAAGGAGAAAATGAATAAAAAGTAATCGAGTTGCAGTCTTAGTTTTTATCTAAATTATATTCTATAACTTTTTTAATAAATCGTTTATCTGTTTATTTAATTGTATTAATTTTTTAGATTGCTCATCTGATTTTATACATATATTTTTTAAATCTGAAAGAAAATCTATTAAGTCATTATCTTCTAAGGTGTTTGAAAGTTTAATAGATTCTTCTATTATAGGAATAACTTCATTATAATGATTGAATTCTTGTTTGTTTATTGCATCTAAGATTTTTTTGATTTCTTTGTTTTTTAACTCTCGTTCCTTGACAATAGATGGAATAATATCGCACTGATCGGCTTTTTTTCTCAGAATATCCACAATTTCATATTCCTCTATTTTTGCTGCTAATTCTGCCGCCTGTAGAAAATATTTTTTAGCTTTTTTATACATTCCGCTCTTGAGATTAGCATCTGCTTGTTTTACGGCATTAGATAATTGATCAGGAATTGTTTCACCTAATTCGATTAGTTCCCTAGCTTCTTGAAGCTTTCCATCATCTAGAAGCTTTTTTGTTTTCTCATTAATTTTTTCTTGAATAATTTTAGGTTCCTTTAATTTTTCCATGATATCTAATATTGAAATGAAAATATCTTTTAATAACATCTGCATTTTCCTTTTCTCTAGACTAAAATTCTTAATTATTTTCTCTTCAATTTGATTAAACATACTTTTCAATGAAATTAAATCCTCATCTTTTCTTAAGATAAACCCTAAGTATAATTTTTTTCCATTAATTTTCTCATCTAAAATGCTGGAATAATATAAAAAATTTTCACCCCGAAAAGTTGCATCTGATAAATCTTTTTTGGTATGTTTTTCGATAAAAACTTTTAATACATCTGAACTTATTTTTACATTTCCCGTATAAAAATCAGCAATAATTTGTGTTCCAAAATCTTCAACAATCTCGTATAAAAAAATTCCAACCGGCATTAATTCCACTTAAAATGCTTTTTCTATATTATATTTATAGGTTAATACTTCTTAATTTTAAGTTTTTATGCGATCTTAAAATAAGAATATAATATCTAAATTATATTTCTTAATAAAAAATGGCGATAATAGAAGATACTTATTGTGAAGCTTTTGAAGGTTTATGTATCCAACTTCAGGTAACGGCTCAGGACGCCGAATTCTTAAATCGAGCGGTTAATTCTTTTACAGCACTCCCTTCCACGGTGTTTGGAGATGCCGAAGGAGGGATCGTAAAATGGCTTACGGAGGATGAAACGATCGATGGAAGACTTGGTGCAATAGTACAATTATGGGTTACGGGAACAGGAAAGAAAGCACAAGCTAAATTTTACGAGCAATTAGGAAGAAGGATAAGACAGGGAATTTTAGTGGTCCCAACGACTGCAGTTTTTGATTATTTTCCGAAGGATTGTGAAACTAAATTTGACGTTATGAATAATGTCGGACACTGCGGAGATGGTTATGAATGGATTGTCGAAAAATTCGGAAGGAATTTAATTAATGTTCCAATTATGATGGGTTATGACTTTTTAATCGAAAGGGAAATCTCCTATGATAAAGGAGTTATGGGAGGAAATTTATGGCTATTTTGTGATACCGTAGATTCAGGAATTAAAGTTGGTCGGGAAGCTGTTAAAATCATCGCTGAAGTTGATAATGTTTGCACGACTTTTGATGTATGCTCCGCAGGTTCTAAACCTGAGACCAATTTTCCAGAAATAGGACCTTCAACTAATCATCCTTATTGCCCTACGTTGAAGGATAAATTACCTCCCGAAGAATTTAAAGTTCCGGAAGGTGTAAATTCAATTCCGGAAATCGTATTTAATGGACTTACTTTAGATGCCGTAAAAGAAGCGATGTATAAAGTTATTGATGGGATTATCGAAATGGACGGCTTAATTAAAATTTCTGCGGGAAATTACGGCGGAAAATTAGGAAAATTTAAAATTTATCTAAGAGAACTGGGACTTAAAGAAAATTATTTTTCTTAATTAAAGAAATAATTTTATTTTTTTAGTTTTATATTCCATACGCCTTTTTGCAGCATAATCACCCAAATGAGTTTTGGGATTAAAAATTGACGGATCTTCCTTCTCAATTGCATTTAAAAGGTTAATTAAATGTAGAGAGGCAGAAGATTCGCCAATATCATTATGAGAGAGGAGAATTGAAACCGGTTCACGACATTCTTGGCGAATCGTGAGAGCAAACTCATTCAAATTATCAGGATTTACTTCTTTCCCTTTAATTACATCTAAGCCTTTTCTGGAAGCTCCGCAAGGACTTTCTATAATTAATTTCGCATCTTTAATTATTGGTACACCATTTTTTTTATAATCTAAATCTATTTTAAACGTGGGATTTCCGAATTTCATAAAATAATCATCTATTTCTTTGATTCCTGTATCAGGAAATGCATTGCACATAGCAATGGGCATTACGATTTTAGGATTAATTTCTCTAACTTGTCTAAGAAATCCTTCGCCAAAATTAATCGGAATTATTGTAGGTTTTTTACGTTCACAGATTTCAGCAACAATATCCGGATGCCTAACATATGTAATTAATAAATCAGCGTTTTGAATTTCCTCTTCAACATAATCATCTAATTCTACTTCATCTAAAAATATAGAAGGATCTTCTTCTTTCAAAACGATTAATTTAGTTTTAGGAAATTTTTGTTTGATGATTTCAGCAGCACGATCCCCATATTTTCCATCACTAAGAATTAGAATCTTCATTTAATTATGTTCATAATACAAAATTAAAAAAATTTAAAATTATAAAATATAATCCTAAATATTTAATCTTTATAGGTAAGAGCTTTACCTTGGAACTTACCTAAATCTAAACCTCCGCTAAAAATCGAACCGTATTTTTCTTCAAAAACTTTCTGTATATCTTCTAACGGTAAATTATCATGGATACCCCTATCTTCAATATATTCAACAAATAAATTACCATCTTTATCATATTTCGGAAACATCGCATCATGCTCACCATCAAATTCGCACATCGGTAAAAAGCCCCCCCTAATAGCAGTTTTTTTATCGAAGGCAGGAGTTAATTTGACCCATTTTTCATTTAAATATAATTCGCTATAACCGTGATAATGGAAAGCCTTAGTTCCCATAAATTTAACAACCTTTTCAGGAATCTTATGATTTATTATATCCACTAAATGAATCCTTGCTGGAATTCCAACGGCTCTGGCTAAAGTAGATAATAATATTGCTTTTGATACACAAAAACCATTTTTTCTCCTTAAAGTAACACTCGCTTTAAAATTCGCACGTAATTGAGGGATATAAGACATCATATTATATTTTATTTCATCCCGAACAAAATAAAACAATGCAATCGCTTTTTCTTTTTGAGATTTCAAACCTTTTGTAATTTCCAATGCTGTATTCAAGACTCTTTTTTTATCAAAATCGAAAAATTCGTTAGGTTTTAGATATTTCTCTAAATCCTCTTTATTCATGAATTAAAAAAATATTTCTATTTTAATTAAATTAGCGATATTTTAAAATAATTAAATAATTAAAGGAAAAAGAAAAAGAAATTGAAAAATCCCATCATATAAGCTTATTCTTTTCTCTTTTTGCTGATGTATAGAATCAGGTAAAAAATAGCCATCATTAGAATTACCGAAAGTATGATTCCGATTATACCGATGATATAATCATTTTCAATCCATCCTAAAATAGGATTCCATACTGACGGTAAATCTTCAAGCCATTTTTCACCTTTGGCATCGATCAGCGATCTCTCAAGTCCATCAGGGTCTTCCGATAATATTCCTAAAGAGAATCCAATAGTTAGCATTAACATTAAAATTCCTATAATAATAACAATTGTTATAATTGACCATTTAATGCTATCTTTATCCATCTTTATTACTCCACCCCCAATAATTCTTCTGTTGTAATTAATTCCGGCTTCACTTTATATATGAAAAGAACGATTAGAGCAGAGATTATGCCTTCACCTATTCCAATTAAGACATGCCAGAAAACCATTGCAGGTATAGAAATACTCATTGGGATAGCACCGGAAAGTCCGATTTCAACACCGCACACAAAAGCAGCTAATACAATTGCTATATAAGCTCCAATTCCGGTTGCAATTGTTACTTTTATTTCCTTCGACAAACTAGTTTTATTTAAAACTACGAGTATTATTTTAACGATATAAAATCCAATTAATCCTCCTACAATTCCCATATTAAATGTATTTATACCTATAGCAGTTACGCCACCATCACCTAAAAATAAAGCTTGGACGATTAATATCATAAAAAGTACAATAACCGCAGCAAAAGGACCTAATATTACAGCTACAAGTGTTCCGCCAACTAAATGTCCCGAAGTGCCTCCCGGAACAGGATAATTTACAAATTGAAAAGCAAAAATAGCTGCCGCCAGAACGCCTATATACGGTATTAATTTATCCGAATCTTCATGTTCAAATTTTTTACCTAATTTTTTGAATCCCAAGCCAATAATGATGAGTGTAATTACCCAAAAAATAATAAGTTGGATGGGATCAATTAGGCCATCTGGTATATGCATCTTATTAGTTTACCTCTCTTTTATTTTAAAACTTAATTTAATATTTTAATTTTTCAAATTTTTAATTATATTTAAAGCTTTGTGAAGAAGTTTGAAAAAAGTATGAAGATCGAAAATGATAATCAAAAAAAGATTTTGAATAAAAATTAAAAATCTTTAAATTAAGATTTAGAAGAAAATCTATAAATTTTTAATTTCAGTTATAATACATTATTCATAATGTTTACATTTATTATAAACAAATTTTTTTTAAATGAAGAATTAATCTTATTACTAAGTTAGAAGATAATATGAAATTTAAAATAATCAATTAAAATGAATACATCACTTCCATTTAGACATAATAATGAAAAAACAATTCTTAGCGGAATACATCCCGTGATCAGATTGATCTTACCCTTCTTTTTTGTAATTCCTTTCTTATTAATAGATGATATTTACTTAATTATAGTTTTTATTTTAATTACATTTCTGATATGTTTAGTAGCCAAATTAAAATTAATTAGGATTTTAAGTAGAGTTACATCGATTTTACCGTTTATTTTATTAATTACGATATTCATACCTTTATACATAGGTAATACCACCGTATTTAGAATAAATTTTTTTGGAATTCCCGTAAATTTATACAAAGAAGGAATAAATAGAGCAATTTTACTTTTTGCAAGGATTTTTGCAGCGATATTTATATTTATGAGTTTTTATTCATCTTTAACTTATTCGGAATTTATTGAAGCTTTGACCTCGTTAAAATTGCCCTCATTATTAGTAGGATCCTTCATAATAATGCTCCATTATATACCTATTTTCGCAAGTTCAAACAAAAAAATACTTGAAGCGCAAGAACTGAGGGGTAAAAAAATAACGAATTATTGGGAAAAATTAAAGGCACATGCTTATATTATGGGGAAAAGTCTGGTCGCCAATATGGAAAGAAGCGAAAAAATATATGAAAGTCTTAAAATGAGGGGCTTCACCGGTAAGATGACTTTCGCTAAAAGAAAATTAAAGATTTATGATTTTTTTACTCTTATATTATTCACTTTTATTACAATTTCCATTTTGTTTGTTTTAGATTTAGAATTAATTTTTGAGGAGTTATTTACCTTATGTCTGCTGTAGAAGTAAAAGATTTATGTTTTAATTATAACAGTGCATTTTCTTTAGATAATGTGTCCTTTAATATTGAAAAAGAAAGTATTTATGCCCTAACAGGTAATAATGGGGCAGGAAAAACTACAATTTTACGTTTACTCGTGGGATTGCTAAAACCTGTATCTGGAACCATCAAAATTTTTGGAACTAAGCTTACAAGGAATAAAAAATTATTATGGCAAATTAGGCAAAAAATAGGTTTTTTATTTCAAAATCCAGATGATCAACTTTTTGCGCCTACTATTGAAGAAGATATAGCATTTGGGGCAAGAAATCTTAAATTAACCGAAAAAGAGGTTAAAGAAAGGGTGGAATGGGCTCTAAAAGCCGTAGGACTTGAAAAATTCGGGAAGTCCTCTCCATTTCAATTATCATGGGGGCAAAAAAAAAGAGCCGCCTTAGCGGGTCTACTTGTAATGAAGCCAAAATTATTAATTCTCGATGAGCCGTTCGCAAATTTAGATTTTAAATCAATTTATAACCATTTAAAAATAATCGAAAATTTAAGGAAAGAACATAAAATGACAATCCTTTTTACAACACATAATTTATTTTTTGTTAAAAACTGGGCAGATAAAATGTTATTAATTGATAAAGGAAAAAAAATATTTGAGGGTTCTCCTGAAGAAGGGTTTCAATCTAAAGAAGTTATTAATATTTTAGGTAGTTATGATAGAATAAAAGAACTTATTCTAAAAAATAAAAAATTATCAATAAAAAAGAATTAAAATTCAAAATAATAATAATTAATGTTATTTTAATGCAGCTAGTGTTTCTTTAAGTGATTTTTCAAAAAGCTCACATATTTTTTCGGTCTGCTCATCATTAATTATTAATGGAGGTTTAATTTTCAAAACATTATGTATGAAGTAGCCCGCTGTGGACATGATCTGCATACCTTCTCCGAAAAATATTCCATTCTTCCATGCAATATGGATAAATTTATCAATTAAATCATTATAAGGTTCTCTTGTTTCTGGATCTTTTACGAACTCTACACCAATAAATAATCCTGGACCACGAACATCACCAATTTCAGGAATTTCTTCAGATAAATCCTTAATAAATGAAGTAATCTTTTTTCCTTGTTTTTCTGCATTTTCAGGAATTTTATTTTTCTTTATAATCTCAAGAGAAACTAATGCAGCAGCCATCGCAAGTGGAGGGGAACAAAAAGTTGAATGCTCTTCAAATTCGGTTAATGTTCTGAGTCCTTGCCTGGCAACTGTAATACCAATTGGAAGCCCCGCTGCTGCTGCCTTAGTTAGCGTCATTATATCAGGTGAGACATCCTTACCATAAGTTGCTTCATACCATTCTGTAGCAAACATTTTTCCCGTTCGCCCAAAACCCGTCTGTGCCTCATCATATATTAGAAGTATTTTATTTGCTTTACAAATCTTTTTTAATCCTTCTAAAAATTCTACTGGAGCAGGTATTTGACCCCCAGGTCCTTGCATTGGTTCTATTATACAACCAATAGGCGTCCCCGTCTCATACATTTCAATTTTTTGCCGAACTAATTCCAAACATTCAAGATTACAAGATTTATCACGCTCACCACCAAATCCTTCTTTATAATTCCAAGGACATCTATAGCAGTAAGGATAAAATGTCCTTGACCAATGTTCGCGACCCCAACCTTCAAATCTCATAGGTAAACGCTGCGAAGCGCCCATCATTACTAAACTTGAGCCGTGATATGCTCGTGTAAAAACTATAAATCGATCTCCCTTTTTATTATTAATCATAGTTAATCTAATAGCACATTCCAATGCCCAACCTCCACCAGAATTATTAACGCTTACCCTTCCTCCCTTCAATTGTCCTGGCAAAATTTCTGCGAGCTTATTGCAAAATCTTATCCTAATAGGTGTCAAAAAATAGGACCAAGTATGCGTAGTTAATTGTGATTGTAAATTAATTGCATATGCAATATCAGGGTTGTTATGCCCTAAGTTTAAAACCCAAGCTTGAGAAGTACAATCTAAAATTTCCTTGCCATCGTGCGTTTTAAAATAAACGGAGCCGGGTTCAGTACTTCCGATATAGATATGTTCCCGAGCATTGGTTAATAAATGATTCTTTCGGCAGATTAAAATTTCTTCTTCATTTAAAGGATATGTTATAAGGCGCTCAATTTCCTCCTTAGATAAATATTTAGGTTCTGTCATTTTTACCATTTCAATTTTTTTTATTAATTAATTTTGTATATTTTACAATTATAATTTTAGGTTAAATTATAATATATAACTTCAATTTTCGTTAATTTTTATGAATTATAAGCATCATCTTAAAAATTAAATGAATAATCATTAATGATAAAAATAATTTAAAAAAGGTGAAATCTATGTCTGAAAAAGTAGAAATTCCTTTATTGGGAGATAAATTTCCCGAAATGGAAGTAGTTTCCACACATGGTGTATTAAAATTACCCGATGATGCTACCAAAAATGGAAAATGGTGGTTTGTTCTATTCAGCCATCCTGCCGATTTTACTCCGGTCTGTACTACTGAATTTCATGCATTTGCCGTTAGAAATAAGCAATTTCAAGAATTAAATACAAGATTAATTGGGCTTTCAATAGATCAGGTATTCTCACATATTAAATGGACAGAATGGATAAAAGAGAATTTAAATGTTGAGATTCCATTTCCGATTATCGCCGATCACGGAGCAATTGCAAATAAATTAGGAATGATACATCCTGGAAAGGGCTCAAATACGGTTAGAGCAGTTTTTATTGTTGATCCAAACAATATCATAAGGTTAATCCTTTATTATCCTCAAGAAATCGGAAGAAATATGGACGAGATCCTTAGGGCAATAAAAGCATTACAAACGGCTGACGCCAACCATGTTGCAACTCCAGCAAATTGGCCTAATAATGAGCTTTTCGGAGATCATGTAATTATTCCGCCAGCAAAAGATATAAAAACTGCAAAGGAGCGTCTTGCTAATGCCGGAAAGGAATATGAATGCTTAGATTGGTGGCTTTGCCATAAAAAATTATAATTTCTTATTTTTTTTATTTAAATTTGTTAAATTTAAAAATTAATATGAAATAATAAAAAATTTTTAAGTTTTTAAATTCTTGATGCGATAAAATCGATTATATCTACTACCTGTATTTGATTCTGGATGTTTTCATCCATTTGTTTTAATGCATCACTAAGATTTCCCACGCAAAATGGACAACTTGTTAATAAGATATTAGCCCCCGTGTCTAATGCTTCCTTTATTCTTTCTTTAGCAATAGAAACTGCTAAATCAGGATATTGACTTTTCACACCCCCACCAGCACCGCAGCACCATGCATTATTTTTATTCCGTTTCATTTCAATCGATTCAATACCCGGAATTTTATTTATTAATTCGCGCGGAGTTTCATATAATTTCATATGGCGTCCTAAGTGACATGGATCATGGTAAGTTACCTTAATAGATTCATCTGAATCGTTTTTAAAAGTGATTTCATTATTGTTTATCATATCAATAAGGATTTCTGTTATATGCTTTACCTCGAAAGGAAGTGCCTCACCTAAAATTTCAGGATAATCCTTTTTAATAGTTCGATAGCATCCCGCACAGGCGGAAAATAGCGTTTTTACGCCCATTCTTTTAAAGAGTTCAACATTATGTCTAATCTCGGCTTCGGCAGATTTATAATCACCTATTCTTAAAGCAACGGAACCACAGCAATATTCTTCTTGCGAATATGCAATTTCTTTTCCTGCTTTTTGAAAGATTAATGCTAAATTTTTTAAAGTATTTGCCTGTCTCAGCGGCATCGTGCAGCCTCCAAAAAGAGCAAATTCTCCCTTTTCCTTTATATTCGGTATATCTTTAGCCCAATCGAATTTTTTAGGTTTATCTTCGCCGTAAGGATTTTTTTTACCCGGATCAATCATATATTCAATTAATTTAGCATGTTTTTCTAAAGGTGCATATCCGGCTTCTACTAAATCTCTTCTTAAAGCATTCCAGACTTCAACATGATCAATCCACTTTGATGTATTTAAAACAATATTTTCATTCTGAGTTTGATGGCAAACTTCGGTGCAATTTCCGCACTCTGAACATTGGTACACATATTCAGCTAAATCCTTACTTAACGGAATTTGTCCTTCTAAAATACTTTTTAAAACATTCATTCTACCTCGTGAAAAATAAATTTCAAAAGCTTCCTCTCCTAATGCTTCTTTAACGGGACATGTAAGATATCGCCCCACTGCAGGCCTAATGGCATACCCGCAATCACCGCAGCCCATGCAAGACAAAATAGCTTGCCATTGCTTTTTTAAATTATTTAATTCGCTCATTTTATTAAAACCTCAAAATATTTAATTAATTTATACATTTCCAAGATTCTACAACAATATGATATTCATATAATATTTTTCTATTTTCAGGATTCGATTTTTTGCTTTCACTATTAACCGCAATTATTTTTCCGATGATTTCTACCTTATTAGGACAATTTATTTCTTCCTTGGAATAAATAATTATTTGAAATCCGTTCTCCAAATCAAAATAGTTGAAATACGGATAATCTTCCAAGGAAAGAATAATATGTTGCCACATAATATTAGATATTTTCCCCACCAATTTTACAGTTTTTCCCTCATTTTCGGTTAAAAATTTTCTTGTTTCTTCATACATGATTAGTTCTCCTTGATATTATCAGTTGTTAGAGAAATTGAACTTCCCTCTACTTAAAATACAATTAGGATCAAGCGTTTTTTTAATTGCCTTCATAAGATTATAATATTCTTCAGGATATGCACCTATATCAACCATAAGTCGTGACATCATATCTCCCATCATATACCACTGCACTCCATGTTTAGTAACACGTTCAAGAAGCGATTTCCAAACTTTAAGATTAATTTCCTTTATTTCTTCATAATTCTTTCCGTTCACATAGCTATGAAAACTTGTAGTCCCGCATGTCAATTCAACATTATTGCCGTCTACAAGAAGTATTGGTCCGCTTCCAGTCACGGGCCTAAATCCCGTGATTTTCATTATTTTTGTAAAATCTTCGGCATGCTCCATATCCCATACATCTAAATCCCTTAAAATTGTGGGGTAAGTATTTATAGGCGTGAAACATTCTGCCGTCATCGGTTCAAATCCGGGAACCAATCCCCATAAATTATGATATAGTTGCCAATGTCCTTGTTCAACATAATGCCATTTTGCAATATTTCCATCTGAAATTTCTGGTCCCAAAAACTCCGATTTTTTGCTCAAAATAATATTATCCAATTGTTTAACTTTTTCTTCCAATTCCGCCTCTGAATTTGCCTCTATCGTGTAGAAAAATATCCCTCTTTTTCGCTTTAATCTCTCCCAGAAGGGAAATAGTCCTTGCTCACATCCAACCGCTACTAATAAATCCATAATATACATCGCATCATAAACATCAATACCTTTTTGCCTAATCTCAGTGAGAATTTGTGCCGAAACCTCTGCAGATTTTCTCGGAAGCTGAAAAGTTTTATATTCTGCAAATGGCGGTCTTGGAAAGACTTGAAGGCTAACCTTTGTCTTAATTCCAAATATTCCATTATCTCCGCAAAAAAGACCTGCTAAATCCGGACCATTCCCAAATCTGTTAAAAGGAAATTTTGAAAATTTATTAGCGCGTGAACCTGTCTCAATAATATCTCCTGTCGGTAGAACTACTTCCAAGGAGACCAATTGATTAGTGCAAGCACCATATTTTGCACATCCTCCTCCGCCAACAGAATGATGGCTAATACCTCCACCAACAGAGGCGGTCATTCCTGAACCCGGTCCCATACAACCCGTATATAAACCAAATTGAGAAAGGAATTCATTAAGTTTCCCCCAAGAAATCCCTGCTTCTACAGTCACGATAAGGTTATCTTCATCAAGATTAATTATATTATCCATTCTCTTCATATCAATCAAGATTCCGCCATCACCGATGGGTTTGCTACCGCCAAACTCACAATCACCGCCACCTCTTATCCAAACAGGGGTATTTTCTTCATTAGCAACCTTTAATATTTCAGAAATTTCCCTTGCATCCCTAGGTCGCACTACTATATCAGGAATTCCTTGTAAAACTGGATCTACATTTCTAGAATAGGCATGTCGGACATAAATATTATCGGAAATATATCTTTCAGAAAGGATATCTTCTAATTTTTGATATAAATTAGACATATGTTAATTTTAGATTCTTATCTATTTAAAACTAATTGAATAATTGCCATTATTTGAATTTTAAAAATTATAAGAACAAATTAAAAAAGACAAATCTAATCTCTTTTAAACATTATAGAATTTATGATAATATTTTGCATTTATTTAAATCAGATTCATTCAAAAATTTTATAAATTAAAGAGAATCCAAAGTAATGTGAAAGTAATCAAAAAAATTGAGCAATATAAAATTATTCCCGTTATAACTATTGAGAATGATAAAAAGGCAATCCCTTTAGGAGAAGCTTTATTAAAAGGAGGGTTACCGATTGCAGAGATAACCTTCAGAACAGAACAAGCCTTAAATTCTATAAAAATTCTAAAAGAGAACTTTCCTGAAATATTAATAGGAGCGGGGA
Source organism: uncultured archaeon (assembly GCA_964629395.1). Classification (GTDB taxonomy): domain Archaea; phylum Asgardarchaeota; class Lokiarchaeia; order Sigyniarchaeales; family SOKP01; genus CAZVTX01. Next base: position 4,626 of record CAZVTX010000016.1, on the reverse strand, counting down.
CTATTTTAAAAGTAGAGCAAATACAAAGTGCATATGATGCGGGAGCAGAATTTATTGTATCACCCGGATTTAATCCTACTACCGTGGATTATTGTTTAAAAAATGATATAATCATAATTCCCGGGGTTAATAATCCGTCATTTATAGAATGGGGGCTTGAGAAAGGACTAAATTTATTCAAGTTTTTTCCCGCCGAACTTTCAGGAGGGATAAAAATGCTTCAAGCTTTTGCGGGGCCTTTTTCTGATGTAAAATTTATCCCAACCGGCGGAATTAATGAGATTAATTTAATAGATTACTTAAGACAAGAAAATGTAATTGCTTGCGGGGGAAGTTGGCTTGTTAAAAAAAAATTAATAGAACAGGGAAAATTTGGAGAAATAACCGAATTGGTAAAAAAAGCATTAGATTTAATTAAAACTCAATTATAAGAAATAAAATATAAATATAAAAGGTTCTTAAAAATAGTTAATAAAATATTTTTTAAATAATGACGACCGAATTAAGATATTTCTGGCGTTGGCAGTGGCCTTGGCGCGCCTAGAGGCGCTTTGCATTGGCCAATTAATATTCGGTCGGGAATTCTGTATCTTATTATTTTCTTTGGAAAATTAAATCGACTGAAATTTTGATTATATCTTTTATATTCCAACTTTATAATTAAACGCTTTTCAGAATTTCCCAATTCCGAATAATTTCAATTATTTAAATTAAATTTAAATCAATTTAAAAAAATATAGAGGAAAATAAAGAATGTATGAAAAAAAAATTATTATGGGAATAAAAAAAATAAGTAAAGGAATAGATCTCTCAATGGACGAATCAGAAGGGATCATGAGAGAGATTATGTCGGGAAATGTATCTGAGTCTCAATTGGGTGCTTTATTAATGGGATTAACCATGAAAGGGGAGCATATAGATGAAATTACGGGTTTTGCTAAGGTAATGAGAGAGTTTGCAAATGAAATCACACCTCAGATAAGATATGAATTATTAGATACATGCGGAACCGGAGGAGATAAGGTAAAAACTTTTAATATAAGTACTTTAACCGCTATTATAGCGGCAGCAGCGGGTATACCAGTTGCGAAACACGGAAATAGAGCAGTTACTAGTAAATGCGGCAGTGCGGATTTACTAGAACAATTAGGGATTAAAATTGATCTCCCGCCAAAAGAAGTTGAAAAATGTATTGAAAATATCGGTATAGGATTTATGTATGCTCCATTATTTCATCCTGCAATGAAATATGCTATGCCTACGAGGAAAGCATTGAAAATAAGGACAATATTTAATATTTTAGGACCCTTAACAAATCCCGCTGGTGTTAAAAATCAAATATTAGGTGTTTTTCAAAAAGATTTTGTTCAAATACTTGCAAAAGTTTTAAATAGATTAGGTGCAAGACACATAATAACGGTTTATAACTCTTACGGTATTGATGAACTCGCTCCCACGGGAATCAATTATTTGTGTGAATGTAAAGACGGATTTATCCATTCTTATGCAATTACAAATGAAGATTTCGGGCTTAAAGAATGCTCTATTAATGAAATTACGATTAAAGACCCAAATGAAAATAGATTAATCGCCTTGAAGCTTTTAAAAGGTGAAATCAATGATGCTAGATTGGATACAGTTCTAATGAATAGTTCTGCAGCATTAGTATGTGCTGATATAGCAGATGACTTCAAAGAAGGCGTAGAAATTGCAAGAAATATAATAGAAGAAGGTATTGCATTTAAGAAGCTTGAAGAATTCGTAAGTTTTACGGGAGGTAATCCAAAAAAATTAAATCTAACAATAACGGCGTAGAAAAAATGAAAAAAATTTCTAATAAAATAGAGGAAATTGTTAAAAAAAGACTACAAAATATAATATTTGATTTAAAATATTATGAAAAGATAAAGAATCTTGAAATTAATATCAATAATCGGGAAAAATTAAGCGAGAACATAGAAAAAAATAACGGGATTTCAATAATTTCTGAAATAAAGCCCGCATCGCCTTCTTTAGGGAAAATACGAGAAAATATTAAGGTGGCTCAAGTTGTGCGAGAAATGGAAAAAGCAGGGGTTATCGGTATAAGTATTTTAACAGAACCGCATTTTTTTAATGGTTCTTATGAGAACCTTAAAATTACCGCAATTGAAACAAATCTATCTTGTTTAATGAAGGATTTTATAATTCATCCAATCCAAATAAAAATTGCCGAGAAATTTAACGCTTCAAATGTATTATTAATTAATTCTATTTGTGATTTACCTAAATTTCTTCCAGAATGTTTAGATTTAGGTTTAGAGCCATTAATTGAAATACATACAAAAGAAGAAATTGATGATATTGGATATATAATAGACGAAGGTTTTGAAATAAACTTAATTGGCGTAAATAACCGTGACCTAAAAACACTAAAAATTGATATTTCAACATCGGAAAAAATTATCCCTGAATTAAAGGAAAGATTCGGTAATAATATAAAAGTAATCAGCGAGAGCGGAATTGATTCTTATAATATCATAAAAAAATTAACGGAATTTGGTGCCGATGGTTTTCTAATAGGAACAGCAATAATGAAATCAGAAAATATTAAAGAAAAAATATTATCATTGAGGGGATTAAAATAATAGAATTTGTTAAAATTTGCGGCTTAAAAAAAGAGAAAGATATAGATATATGTTATAAATATGGTGCAAATGCCGTAGGCTTTATTTATAATGTCTTAGAATCACCGAGAAATCTCAATAATAAAGAACTGGAAAAATTATTGACAAAAGTTCCCGAAAAGCTAAAATCTGTAGTAGTTTTAAAACCGAAAAATATCCGGGAAATTTTAGATATTTCACAGAAATTTAACGCAAATTTATTCCAAATTCACGGAAATTTTAATTTAATGGAACTTAATTCATTTCCAAATAATATTAAGAAGAGACTTATCATCGCATTAAAAATTAACGAGAAAAATAAACTAAACGTAATAGATAGCATAAATAAATTTAAAGAAAATTTTTTTGCGTTTTTATTAGATAAGAGTGAAGGAAAAGGAAAGGAATTTTCTTTTTCAAACGCTAAAGATATTTTTAAAGAATGCTCTAATGCGAAAATAATAATCGCAGGGGGCATAAATAATAAAAATATCGAAAAAATTATAAAAGAATTGCATCCTTTCGGTGTTGATGCAAGTAGCTCTTTAGAATCTCAAAGAGGGATTAAAGATCCTAAAAAGATTATTGAATTTTTAAAATTAATTGAAAAAATTAGAAATAAAGGTGCAAATTAAAAAGATGAAATATATTGGAAAATATCCGAATGATTTGGGCAAATTTGGAGAATTTGGCGGAATGTTTGCTCCGGAAATATTAATGCCGGCTCTTACTGAACTAAAAGAAGCGGCTTATAAATTCCTAAAAAATGAAGAATTTATGAATGAATATGAACAAATATTACTGAATTTTTCAGGAAGACCCACTCCGCTTTATTTTGCGTCCAGATTAAGTAAGGATATCGGTTGTAAGGTTTATTTAAAAAGAGAAGATTTAAATCACGGCGGTGCCCATAAAATAAATAATGTTATCGGACAAGCTTTATTAGCAAGAAAAATAGGAAAATCTAAATTGGTTGCAGAGACGGGAGCGGGACAGCATGGATTTGCAACCGCTATTGCTGGTGCCTATTTCGGTATGGATACTAAAATCTTTATGGGTGAAATCGATATTGAAAGACAGGCGTATAATGTTTATCGAATGCAACTATTAGGTGCAGAAGTAATTCCCGTTAAATCCGGTTCAAAAACTCTTAAAGATGCTGTAAATGAAGGATTAAGATATTGGATTGCAAATGTCCATGACACACATTATTTAATGGGAAGTGTCGTTGGACCACATCCATATCCTTATATTGTAAGAGAATTTCAAAGGATTATAGGAAAAGAGACTAAGAGACAGATTCTGGAACTGGAAGGAAGATTACCCGATGCAATAATAAGTTGTATCGGAGGAGGCTCTAATTGCATTGGAATTAGCTATGATTTCATAGAACACGATGAGGTACAATTGATTGGAGTGGAAGCTGCAGGAAAAGGAAAAGAGACTGGACAGCATTCAATAGCACTAGGTTTAGGAAGAAAGGGAGTATTACACGGATCCATGATGCATTTACTTCAAGATGAATATGGAAATATACTAGAAACTCATTCTATTAGTGCAGGATTGGATTATCCCGGAGTAGGGCCTGAACACTGCTTTTTAAGTGAAATAAAGCGGTTAAGAGTTGGAGAAGCTACCGATGATGAGGCATTACGGGCGTTTCAAAAATTAAGTAAATTAGAGGGGATAATTCCGGCACTTGAAAGTTCTCATGCATTGGCTTATTTAGAGAAAATCAAAAATGAATTTAATAAAAACGATATTGTAATTATTAATCTAAGCGGAAGCGGAAGTAAAGACTTAGGAATTGTTTCTAAGCATATAAAATTTAAAATTAGACCTTCTATATCAAACTTTTTGATTTAATCAATTTTATAATAAACCACTTTCATTTTTTATTTAATCTTAGAATGTAAATATTTAGTCTTTTGATCCTTACTTATTCTTCTTTCAATAGTAACATTTATATCTTCTAGTTCAT
>CAZVTX010000015.1:0-23589 GCA_964629395.1 uncultured archaeon | reverse complement strand
ATTCATAGATTTTCAAATTTATTTTGGCTTTATATTCTATTTATTTTAATTTTTACTTAATTTTAATAGTAAATTAATTTGTATTATTTAGGTAAAATTATTTTTAATTAAAAATAGAAGGAAATATAATTTTTCTTTCAATATCTTTAAATAATTATGGAAGATTCCGAGTGCAAGTTACCATCGGACGCTCCTGAGCAGTTGTTAATCAAATCTCAAGACGTTACTGACCCTTCTTATGGTTGCGATCCTTATAAAAGGGACATTGAGACTCTTCTTGAGTATGGCGTAATAAATTTAGATAAGCCGAGCGGTCCGACGAGTCATGAGGTTGTCTCTTGGGTTCGCAAGATTTTGAATGTATCAAATGCGGGGCACGGCGGGACATTAGATCCGAAAGTTACCGGAGTTTTACCCTGTGCTTTAGGAAAGGCAACACGAATTTTATCTGCACTTTTAACGGCGGGTAAAGAATATGTAGGAGTGATGTATTTACATGATAAATTTCCAAAGAAAAAGATCGAGCGAGTATTCAAGATATTTACGGGTAAGATTTATCAGAGACCTCCTTTGAAGTCATCTGTTTCAAGAAGGTTGCGTATTAGGGAGATTTATTATAATAAAATTTTGGAGATCCAAGGGAATCACATATTATTTCGAATTGGTTGCGAAGCGGGGACTTATATTAGGAAGTTATGTTTTGATATCGGCGAGGCTCTTCTTTCCGGGGGTCATATGGTTGAGTTAAGGCGGACGAGGGTGGGTAATTTTCGGGAGGATGACCGTTTAATAACATTACAGAATTTAAAGGACGCATATACGATATTTAGAATGGAGGGTGATGAGCGTTATCTTCGGCATTTTATATTTCCTGCGGAGAAAATGGTTGAGCATATTCCGAAGATCTATGTTAGGGATTCTGCTGTAGATGCATTATGTCATGGTGCAAATTTAGCTGCAGCAGGTTGTTGTTATATAGATGCGAGAATTAAGAAAGATGATTTAATTGCTCTTATGACTTTAAAAAAGGAATTAATCGGATTTGCAATAGCCACTAAGGATGCAATGCAGATATATAAGGCAAAGTCCGGGATAATGGCAACCATTAAAAGAGTTTTTATGGAGCGTAAAACTTATCCTCACTGGCGTGAAAAAAAGTCACAATGAGATAAAATAAACAAATAATTATTATAAGTTATAAAATTTAAAGATATAATTCGGGAAAAATGAGTAAAAAGCATGAACATTATTATACGGAATCAACCGATTCCCCGCTTAAAATTTATACCGTTTCTGAGAGTTTGAGGAGGCATCTTTATATTTTTAAGACCACCACGGGAATATTTTCTTTTAGGAAAATAGATTTAGGGACGAAGGTTTTAATTGAGAATATGGCTATACCCGAAAATCCCGGGGTTTTTTGGGATTTAGGGTGCGGTTATGGGGCTATTGGGATAGTTTTAGCTTATGAATCGCCTAAAAGTTTTATTTATATGACTGATATTAATAAGAGAGCGATTTGGTGTGCTAAAAATAATATAAAAATAAATTTATATGATAATATAAAGAATGTTAAGGTAATTCGCGGTAGTTATTTTGAACCTTTTTTATCTAAGGATATCAAATTTGATGCAATTTATACAAATCCCCCGATAAGGAGGGGTAAAAAGGAATTTCTAAATGTTTGCAAAGAAATTCCGAAATACCTAAAAGAGGGCGGTTTTTTTCAATTCGTTATTAGACGCAAAATGGGTGCGGAATCTATTTTTACCAGTTTGAAAGAAATGTTTCCCTCAGAAAATATCAATATCATTCGTAAAAAGAGCGGTTATTGGATTTTTGATTGTTTTCGTAAAAATTTAGATTAAAAAAATTAAAAGAGAAAAATTTTTTAGAGATGTCATATTAAAAAAAATATCATATGACTATTTAGTCTTAGAGGTATATCATTGACTAAAAAACGAAAAATTGATGTCCTTCTGCATGAATTAGTTCCTAAACATATTCTATTAACTAAAGAAGAGACAGATGAGCTTTTAGATAAGTATAAGATTGATTTAATAGATCTTCCTCAGATGTTTGAGAAGGATCCTGTTGCGATAGCAATAGGAGCTAAAGAGGGAGATGTTGTGAAAATAATTCGTGATTCTCAAACAACTGTATCTAAGGTTATTTATTATCGTTATGTTAAGAAGGAGAAAGTTTAAGAAATTTTCTTATTATTTAATTTAAATTTGGAGATAAAATATGGAAGAGCAAAAACTTACTAATGAAGATAAATGGATTATTTTAAAAAGTCTTTTTGATGAAAAAGGCTTAGTCCGTCAACATTTAGATTCCTATAATCAGTTTATTGAATCAAAAATGCAGGAGATTGTCGATGAATCTAATGAAGTCATACCTGATATTCCGGGGTTCAAGATTAAATTCGGTAAAATAAAAGTGGGCACTCCGAAAGTAAGAGAAGCAGATGGTGCGACAATGGAGATCACTCCGATTGAGGCACGGATTCGTGAACTTTCTTATGCTGCGGATATAACTTTAGAAATGACTCCGATTACAATAGATGAGAGGACTCAAAGAGAGGAACCTGAAGAGACTTTAGATATTTACATCGGTAAATTACCGATAATGTTAAAGAGTTGCCGTTGTCCGCTGGAAAATCTATCAGAACAAGAATTAATTAATAGAGGCGAAGATCCTTTAGATCCTGGAGGATATTTTATAATAAACGGGACAGAACGAGTTTTAGTAACTCAGGAGGATCTTGCGCCTAATAGGATACTTGCCGAGGAAGCCAGTAGGAGTTCCAGTGCAACGCACCAGGCAAAAGTATTTTCAACCAGGAGTGGTTTTAGAGCGCCGGTTACAATTGAAAGGAAAAAGGACGGTAATTTAAGGGTATCATTTCCATCTGTTCCCGGAAAAATTCCACTTGCGATATTAATGCGGGCTTTAGGGCTTCATTCCGATAAGGAAATTTTTGAAGCAATATCGGATAATGAGGAGATCCAAAAAGAGTTAATTCCGGTTATAGATGTTGCTTCAGAAATACAGGTATTAAAAGATCCCGAAAAATCACAGCAGAATGCATTAGATTATATAGGTAAAAGAGTTGCAATCGGTCAAACGAAAGATTATCGTATCAGACGGGCACTTCAAGTATTAGATCGTTATTTACTACCGCATATAGGTAATAGCGAAGAGGATCGTATTAAAAAAGCATATTATTTAGGTCAGATGGCCCAAAAAGTTATGGAATTAGCTTTAGGTTTAAGAGAACCTGATGATAAAGATCATTATGCTAATAAGCGCCTTAAATTAGCCGGAGAGCTTTTTACTTCATTATTTAGAGTTGCGTTTTTGAATTTAGTTAAGGATATTAAATATCAATTAGAGCGAACGGCCGTAAGGGGTAGAGCCCCTAATATTAAAACAGCTGTTAGGGCCGATGTAATAACGGAACGTATAAGACATGCATTAGCAACAGGTAATTGGGTCGGCGGAAAGGCGGGAGTAAGCCAATTATTAAATAGAACAAATCATCTTGGAGCATTAAGTCATCTAAGAAGGGTTATATCCCCCTTAAGTAGAAGTCAACCTCATTTTGAGGCGAGAGATTTACACCCGACCCAATGGGGTAAGATTTGTCCTGCAGAGACCCCTGAAGGTCCTAATTGTGGACTCGTTAAAAATCTTGCACTTACATCAATCATTTCTGTTGAGACCGATGAGCGAATAATTGAAAATATCTTATATGATTTAGGAGTAATTCCTATAAGCGAAGTTAAAAATATAGCAGGTGATAAGGTAAAAGTATTTTTAAACGGAAAATTAGTAGGAATTCATCAGCAACATAATCCTTTTATCCGCCAACTTCGAGAGAAAAGGCGTAAAGGAGAGATTGGGCAGTATGTTAATATTGGTTATTACCATGATGCGAAGGAGATTCAGATTAACTGTGATGCCGGTCGAGCGACACGTCCTTTATTTATTTTGAAAAATAAAAAATTGTTAATTACCAAAGAGGATATAGAGAAATTAAAAAATAATAAATACACATGGTCAGATTTAATTAGGAAAGGGGTTATTGAATATCTTGATGCTGAAGAGGAAGAAAATGCCTATATCGCAATGTTCGAAGAGGATATCACGGCAGAGCATACCCATATGGAAATTTCTCCTGCGGCAATTTTAGGTATATGTGCATCAATCATTCCGTTCCCGGAGCATAATCAATCACCCAGAAATACTTATGAGGCGGGAATGGTTAAACAGGCATTAGGGTTGTTTTCCGCAAATATGCATCTCAGATTAGACACACGGGGTCATACGCTCCATTATCCTCAAAAACCATTGGTTACAACCAGCCCTATGGAAATTGTGGGATTTAATAAAAGACCTGCGGGCCAGAATTTTATAGTTGGAATGATGAGTTTTGAGGGATTTAATATAGAAGATGCAATAATTATCAATAAAGCATCTATAGATAGAGGTTTAGCCCGCAGTCATTTCTTTAGAACCTATGATGCTGAAGAAAGAAAATATCCCGGTGGTGAGGTCGATAAATTTGAAATACCTGAGAGAGGAGTTAGAGGCTTTAAATCAGCAGAATCATATCGATTACTTTCGGAAGAAGATGGAATTATAGAACCAGAAACCGAAGTTAAAGGCGGCGATGTCCTGATTGGGCGTACTTCGCCTCCGCGATTTATAAAATCCTATGAAGAATTCGAATTAATGCAACCGAATCGACGTGAAACTTCAAAGAATATGAGACACAACGAGAAAGGGATTGTAGATACTGTTATTATTACCGAAACTGTAGATGGTAATAAATTGGTTAAAATAAAAGTTAGAGACTTACGTATTCCGGAATTAGGTGATAAATTTTCTTCAAGACACGGTCAAAAAGGTGTTTTAGGATTAATTCAACCCCAAGAAGATATGCCTTTTACTTCAGATGGAGTGATTCCCGATATAATAGTTAATCCTCATGCAATGCCATCAAGAATGACGCTGGGACAATTATTTGAGGGTATTAGCGGAAAAATAGCCTGTACAACGGGAAAGTTAGGTGATGCCACCGCTTTTGAGTGGAAGGATATTACAAAATTACAGGAACAATTAGTTGAGGCAGGTTTTGAATTTAATGGAAGGGAAGTTATGTATAATGGAATAACCGGTGAAAAATATGAAATGGGTATTTATTGTGCGCCGATTTATTACCAAAAACTTTATCATTTAGTAGCGGATAAATTACATGCCAGAGCCCGCGGACCTGTGCAAATATTAACAAGGCAGCCCACTGAAGGTAGGGCACGGGAGGGAGGTTTAAGATTCGGTGAGATGGAGCGGGATTGCTTGGTAGGACACGGTTCTGCTTTATTATTAAAGGAACGTCTTTTAGACGAATCTGATAAAACGGTTATTTTGGTATGCGAAAAATGCGGTTTATTAGCGGTATATGATAGGAACCGCGATAAAAGATATTGTCCGATTTGCGGAGAAGGAACCGTCATCTCTAAAGTTGTATGTTCCTATGCCTTTAAACTTCTTTTACAGGAAATGATGTCTTTAGGATTAGCTCCGAGATTAAAATTAAAAGAAAAAGTATAATTTTTATAAAAATTTTTTAAACCTTTTTTTAGCCAAATCTAATTATTGTCAGCTCTGGAATTAATGTATACAGTATATATATCACAAATAACGTTAGCAGTGTAATCCAAACGGCGCTATCCCACGGAAGGTCTATAAACACCTTAATTAAAACTAATAATATAAGAAAGAATAAAATTGGCGTTAGTTGAACCAGATAATTTTGACCTCCGGCTCCAAATAAATTCCTCAAAGCAACCAAAAGACCCCCAATTGCGCTTAATATTAAGTTTAATATCCCGATAATGTAAGGCAATATTAAAACTGCAATGAATGCCGTTAAAAATATCATTAATTTCTTATCGGATGCTTTTGTATTTGATTCTATAAGTTTTACCGAGAGATATAGGACTAAAGCAACGATAATTGTTGCAATAATTAACCATAAGATAAAAATTAGCGTATTTGAATTTTGCATTAACATAGAAAACACAACTTTTTGTATTTTATAATTTAAAGATAATAAAAGCATTTAAATATTATTTTTAAATCGAAAATGGCACAACCATTCCTTCAGTTGAATTCTCATTTTTACAATTCAACTTCATCAGGTCTTAAGATTTTTTCTTTTATTTTTACCTTTAGATTTTAATTCTTGAAGTTTTTCTTCTTTTGAAATTTCCTTATATTCTTCGAGAGCTCTTTTAATATTATTTTTTCTGATTATTCTTAATGCTAATATTGTTGAGACGATGATTAATGTAAGGATTGTTAGCGGAATTGAATTATCGGGATTGGATAAATATTCACCTATTAATTCAAAAATATTTTTTTCTTTTGATTTATTTTCATTTTCGGAGATTTCTTCAAATTCTTCCAGTCTTCTGATGAATTTATGTTTAAACCATAGAGATTCATCGGTTATTACCCATTCTTTAATGCTCACTACCGAGTAAATTAATAGTCCTGTATTTTGATCAAAATAAAAGCTCCCGTTATATCTTGTTATTGTTGTCCCTAAGCCTCAACGATAATAGTTATCATTAATTGTTTCATTTATGGTAAATTCAAAAGTATTGAACTCGTTTCCATCAAGTAATAAATTTTTAGTTCCGTTGAAATGCAGAGATCTCTCGATTATTCCAGCGCTACCTCTAATAATCATTATCTCATCCAGTAAAATCGATTCTGTGGAATCCGGATCCCTTGTGATGTAGAAATTCGGGTGTTTATTCATGATATCCCAATTCTCGTGAGAATAAATTACTTTATATATTGTCCTTGTTATGTTAAAAAAGATATAATCAAAGGTAAATTTATCTTCATAGGGCACGGCATTACAATCGGTTGTTCTAAATTTTGCATAATAAATTACCGAAGCTCTCCAATCAGCATTAGTTCCAAATGAAATATTATAATAAATTCTTGTCCTTGCACCTGAATAACTATCGGGGGACTCATAAGTATTAAAAGTTTGATCTAAAGTGTAAACTATTGAAACCGGTGTTTGATAATCAATAGAGATGTTTGCAGGTTGGGCGAATGATAATGATATATATGATAATTGAAATCAAATGATAATAATTAGACCAATGATCTTTTTTATTATTGTTTTCATAAATGTCTTAGAACCTCTTTTATTTTTGATTAAAAGATTATTGGGAAAATATTTAAACTTAATTTAAGAAATGATAAGAAAACGTTATTTTCGATTTAATAAGATTTTTCAAAATATCCTAAAACGATTAAAAACATTCACCAATAACCATTATATAACAGAAAAAAATGAAATGCAAATCCTAAAAAGACAGATGTTAGGATAATTGTAATAGTATATAGCTTAATTGACAATTCTCGTCCGTATCGTGTATATATTATCAAAATTGCCAGTGCAATGAGCCCTAAGCACAGAAATATCCATGCAAAGACCCATAGTACTAAAGAAGGACCCTCAAAGAGCTCTTCTGGTGGTACATTTGGTTCCCAGGGTGGCTTCCATTCATTTATTGAAAATAATGAAAGTATTAACGTTATAAGGGTATTCATTCTAATCTTAAATTAAATAAAATTTTCCTTATGGAGACACATATTTTTTATTTTTTTTTAAGTTTTTGAATAAATAAGATTTAAAGATATGAGCATTTATTTTAATTATTAATAAGAAAAATAAATTTGAGATTTAAAATGCATTTTTTAAGGAAATTAATAGAAACACCAATATTAGAAGATCCCGGTAAAAAACATATGGATATTCATCGCCATTTTTATCGATATTCTCGGGGAGAATTTATTGGGCCGGCGTTAAAAATCACAAAAACCGGTTCTAGAATTACACTTAAAGGAAGTTTTGAATATGAGGATTTAATTCAGGAACTTGTAGCTGAAAGTATCCCAGATGATGAGGTAAATATTAATGGGGTTTTAATTAGCGGTAAGGATGTTAGTGATATAATTACCAATTTAGGTTTAAATTGGACTCTAAAAAAATCTACGGGAAAGACCAAAAACTATAAGGCTACTTTCTCAGATAAAATCTCGAAAAAAACACTATTAGAATGTATTAACGCTTTTAGACCTAATTCGTATTTATTATTATCTTTTAATGTAAATCCTACCTGTAAAGTAACAACCAAAAAAACAATCCCGCAGCCTTCCAAGAAAAAAGTGGAAGAAGATGATATAAACAAAAGAATTCAATTTTGTTCGGGAGTGCTTGTTAATAATGAAAGAAATTTAGAAAAAATTCTGGATAATGCACTTCCTGATGTTAAAACGCAATTACCGGAAAAATGGAAAACAATATTAATTACAAATACATATAAGATTGAAGAGGTAGAGCTTCCGAAGAACGTGGAAAACTCTGCATTATTGCGAATTTTGGCTGTTAGAAAGGGAAAAATAATTCGCTCAATAGAAGTTGATGGAGATTTAATAGAAAATCAATTTTCATTCGTTGCATAAAAATTCTAAAAAATTTTGTTTTTATTTATTTAAAAAAGTTTAATTCTTATCTTGAATTCCTATAATTATGGGTAAAAAAAGGAAAGGGGAGAATAATAAATTAAAGAATTAAATCCTGTATTGAGATCCTTTTTATATTTAATAGGCGGAGATATTGCCATAGAAGTTGGCAAAGAGTTGATAAATTCTGAAGATCGAGATATTACCGATGAAGATATCACGGAGAATATCAAAGAAAGAATTGCTGATATCGGAATTGATTATGAACCCGATGATGAAGATATCTTAAAATTAAATACCGTTAGAAAAACTTTATATAAGTTATATTCCGCAAAATTAGCTCAATTTCGCCGTATAAGAGATAAATCAACGGGATGGTTTATATATTTTTGGTGGCATGAATTTGACCGCCTGGAAGAAATACTTATGGAAAAGCAAAAATTAGTTCAGCAAAAATTACGGGATAAACTTTATTATGAGGAAAATAACTATTTTTTTGTTTGCAATAATTGTTCGGAATCAAAAATTAAATATACTTTTGATGAGGCTTTCGAATTAAATTTTAGGTGTCCTAACTGTGGAGAATCTTTAGAGGCTTATGATAATCAGAAAATAATTCAATTTTTAAAAGAAAGAATTGTGTTAAATCAAAAAATCAAAATTCCTTTTGATACAGAGTAAATTATTTTTTTTTCTTTATAAAAGCAATATCTCCGAGAGAAGTTCCTCCCTTTTTTTTCAAATAAGATTTATAATTTACTTCAATCTCATCAGATTTTTGAAGTAATTTTATACCATAGGTATCTTCAATTTTTTTTGCAAGTTTTAATGTAGGTTTTGCCTTTCCGCCCTCAATTCTTTTAATAAGCGAAACTTTTTCATGAATTTTATTGGCAAATTGCTCTTGGTTAAGCTTTAACTTTAAACGAGTATTTCTTATTCTCTCGGCATAATCAGAAACCAATTCTAAATCCTCTAAGGTGTCGGGAATTTTGAATTTAGGCTTTTTCGGTAGAGTAGACTTTTTTACTCTAATTTTAGGAGTAGTTATCGTTTTTTTAGGTTGGATCGGAGGGGATGATTTAATTTTAGTGCCGTATTGAGCGCATGCCTGGCAGACCTGCATTTTTGTTCCTTCAATAAGGACAACTTTAGGTTTTCCCCATATAATCCCGCCGCATATCGGACACTCATTCCCTTTACGATAACCAGTCTTTTTCGACATAAAAAATTTTCTTTTTATATAAATTCACGTTCTATTATAATTTAAAGGAATAAACAACAACTATTATATGTTTGGAAACCACATATTTTTTTATAAAAAATAATATCAAAATTTTTTATGAATTAACAACTATTAGAAATTAAGTTAATGCTTAAATTTATATGATTGAAGAGTTATTATAAAATAAAAGAGATATGATATAAAGGGGTATACCTTCTTGACAACTACAAAAGAAAAGAAAAAGGAAAAAGAGACTAAGGATGGAGAATATTTAATTACCTATACAAGACACCTTGAGAAAAGGTTAAGAAGTCTAGAGACCGAAAAACAATTATTGGATGCAGAAAGATTAAGATTGGAACAAGAATTGCACAGCCTCCGAAATGAAATTGATCGATTGAGGGAGCCTCCATTGGTTTCCGCTACGGTAATTGATATTTTGGATGAAAATAAGGGCAGAGCAATCGTTAAAAGTTCAACCGGACCAAGTTTTGTTGTAAACACCAGTAGAAAAGTAAGGAATGAAAAATTGGATCCTGGTATGAGAGTCGCTTTAAACCAAAGAACATTTGCAATTATGGAGATTTTACCTACAAAATTGGATCCATTTGTAAAAGGAATGGAGGTAATTGACTCCGTTCCGGATGTCTCTTACGCTGATATTGGCGGACTAGATGATCAAATTCAAGAAGTTAGAGAGACCGTTGAATTACCGTTGAAAAAACCCGAATTATTTGAAAAAATCGGTATTGATCCCCCGAAAGGAGTATTATTATATGGTCCTCCTGGAACAGGAAAAACATTGCTCGCAAAAGCAGTTGCACATGAAACGGAAGCTACTTTTATTAGAATAATAGGATCGGAATTAGTTCAGAAATTCATCGGAGAAGGTGCAAGATTAGTCAGAGAAATATTCAACTTAGCTAAGCAGAAGGCGCCGACAATATTGTTTATTGATGAATTAGACGCAATCGGTTCCCAAAGATTAAAAATTGCTACATCGGGAGATAGAGAGGTTCAGAGGACCTTAATGCAACTTTTAAGTGAATTAGACGGTTTTGATGTCCGGGGAGATGTTAAAATTATTGGTGCAACAAATAGGGTAGATATCCTCGACCCAGCACTTCTAAGACCAGGAAGATTTGACCGATTAATTGAATTTCCAATTCCCGATGATAAAGGTAGAGAAGCAATCTTTAAGATACATATGAGAAAATTAAATTGTGAGAAATCAATAAATATTAAACAACTTGTAAATATTACGGAAGGAGCTACCGGTGCAGATATTAAAGCGATATGTACCGAGGCAGGAATGTTTGCAATACGAAATGACAGAGATACAATTACGCAGGAAGATTTCCTTAAAGCAACGGATAAAGTATTAAAGAAAATCAGAGATAAGACAATAGAATCAAGACTTTATTCTTAATTTAATTATCCCTTAATAATGGATTATTTATTCTCATTTTTGAATATAAATATTTGAAATTTAATAAAATGGCAGCCAATTTAGAATTTTTAGATCTTAGAAAAATAAAAGCGATTTCAGATTTTCAATTCGGTAATAAGATAACCGATATTTTATTTAAAGACGAGAAAGATATAAAAATCGAAAAATCAAAAAATACGGGTAAAATCCGATATATCTATTTAAAAGATCAACTTTTACTTACTTTAAGACCAAATAACGGTCTCTTTACGCTTACTTTATACGCCGCTAAAATAATTATTAATAATATAAAAAAGCCTATACTTCGTATTGTTGTTCAAAATGATATTGCCGAATTTATTGCTGAAGGCAGAAATGTATTCTGCAAGCATGTAGTAGATATCGATGAAAATTTAAGACCTAACGACGAGGTTATTATTGTAAATGAAAATGATGAATTATTAGCAGTAGGACGGCTTAAAATTCCGGTATCATATATAAAATCTTTTAAAAGCGGAGTGGCGGTGAATGTTAGAAGAGGTATTAAATCGTTAAAAAATTAAATTATAAAAATATTATTAAAAATATAAACTGAGAATAAATATTGAGAGTGAATATGAAGTTACCTAAAGAAATGCAAAAAAAGCAGAAATCTGTTCCAAAAAGACCGCAAACCGCTAAGAAAAGACCCGTAAAGGGTGCACAATTCGGTTCAAGACAGATGCGAAGACGTATGCAGCAGCAAGGGATCGATATGGAACCGATTGACGCAACACGGGTAATAATTGAAGGCCCTGAAAAAATTTATGTAATTAACCAGCCGGATGTAATTCTCATGAAACAAGCGGGTCAAGAGATATATCAGGTGATTGGAAATTCGGAAGAATATGCTCCCGAAGAATTTCAAATTGGTTTAGGCGAAGAAGGAGAATTGGCGGAAGAAGAATTAGAATCCGAAATTGCACCTAAAATAACGGAAGAAGATATAATGTTGGTTGCAGCTCAAGCAAACGTAGACAAAGAAGTTGCTGAGGCTGCACTTAAGGATTGTGATGGAGATATAGCAAAGGCTATATTATTTTTAAAAAATCGATAAAATTTTAAGAATTATTTTATTAAATGAAATTATAATGTCAAAAATAAAAAAAACACCCGCCGGAAGGACAACTACAATTTCAGAGAAAGATATTAAATTCGTAAAAATAATTGAATTTTGCGGCTGGTCCTTTCTATTCATCTTTGCTGCATTTTTAGCTTATTGGGGTCTTTTTGACTATGTATTAAATAAAGTTGATCTTGAATTGGATGCTATAACCTATTCTTATATTATATTTACCGGAATTTCGGGGACAATTTGTTTTGGATTGGCTACAAAAATCAACAAGGATTTTGAGCAAAAAAAGTCCTATTTTATTGATTGGTTAATTAGTCAATTTTTACTAAATGTTTTTGCTTTAATTGCTATAGCGGTTTATCAGTGGTAAACTTAATTTATTTATCTTTTATTTATAATCATCCCTCGTAGGAGCAAATACCTCAATTACTTCGGCAGTCTCTATAATTTCGGCTCCATGTTTTTCCATTGAATCAAAAACATAGCTATCCCCGGCTTTAGCAATAAAGTTTCCCCTTGTTTCGGTTAAAAATTTAATTTTTCCCGAAATTACATAACCAATTTGATTTGCTTCATGATTATGCATAGGAATTTTAGCATCTTTTTCTAATAGAAAATAACAGAGCATAACATCATCATTATAAGTGAGCGTTTTTCGATAAATCCCTTCTAACGGATTTACAGGATTAACATTATCCTTATTAATTGGACCTTTTTTCATTTTTTTCAACACTTTTTACTTTATTTTTTCTTTTAAATAAGAACATTAATTAATTTAAGAAAAGTTAATAAAAAAAACATTCCAAAAAAATGTAGAAGGATACGACATTATTCAATTATAAATAGAAATTAATAAACTAACTACCTCATCATACTAAAAAATAAAAAATGAATAAAAACCATTGAAAAGATATTTGATACATTAAACAATAACGGAGAAATAATAAGATTAAAAATAAATCTAATAAATAAATTTTTATATCTGTTGATGTAAAATATAAGTTAATTAACCATTAATAATAATTGAAGTATATCCGCATTCAAATGTCAGTACCGACAAAAATATAGGAATTATTAAGGGTTAAATAAAATGAAAATCAAAAATAATTACTCGTAGTTGAGAAAAATGGTACTAATAAACGAAATAAAAAAAAAATATGATAATGAAGATCATAAGTTTCAAAGTAAATACCTGAAAAATTTATTACCTAAGGTTTTTAGGACAGAAGGCGATGTCGTAGAATTTGATCCGCTGAAAATTAAAATAAGTATTATTAAAGAGACGGGTTTGGATGAAGATAATGCCGATAAAATTACAGAGATCGTCGTTAGACGTATAATTTCCTCGGGAATTCAATTCTTATCGGGACCCCACATACGTGAAATTGTTTGCTCCGTATTATCAGAACAGCATTTCGAAGAAGAACGAAAATTATATACCAGAATTGGTATGCCTTTAATGGATTACGAAGAGATCTTAATTCACGGCGTAAATGAGAACGCAAACCAGGACATGAACCCCGAAAGCATTCATCACTGGGCGGCGAATAGAATCTCCGAAGAATATGCATTATTAAGAATTCTTGATTCCGAAGAAACCCGTGCACACTTATACGGAGATATCCATATACACATGCTCAGATATTTTGACTTAAGGCCTTTCTGTCAAGAATGGGACCCCAGGATGATTTTAGAACATGGATTGCCGCCGGTAGATAGCTGGGCACATTGCAGTAAATCGGGTCCCGCAGGAAGCTTAAGAGTTGCCGTAACGCATTTAGCTAAATGGCTGGGGATAATCCAAGGAGAATTTAGCGGGGGTCAGGGTTATGATTATATTACAACTTTTCTTGCACCTTATGCACGGGGAATCTCTCAAAGGGAAATAGAACAAAGTATGCAATGTTTAATTTTTGAAACGAATCAAATATTTGCCGCAAGAGGAGGTCAGGTTCCATTTACATCTATTTCTTGTACGCCGACAATCCCCGAAGGATTAAAAGACATACCTGCAATCGGTCCAAAAGGACAAATAGTAGGGACTTATGAAGATTATGCCGAAGAGTGTTTAAAACTTTTTGATGCTCTAACGGATGTTTATATAAAAGGAGATGCCAACGGAAAACTATTTGCTTTTCCTAAACATGAGGTTAAAATTAAAAAAGAATGGTTAAAAGAGTTTGAGCCCTCTTATTTAAAAATAATTAAAGAAGCTGTCGAAATGGGAACTCCTTATTTTCTAAATATGTGCCCCGATTGGATGCCCGATGAGATTCATAGTCAATGCTGCAGAAAATTCTTAAGCGGGAATGAAATTATAAGCAGATGCATCTTGGATCCGGAAAAAAGAAAAAATGCAAATGTATGGGAAAATTATGTAACAATTGGCTCTTTACAAAGTGTTAGCCTTAATTTACCGAGATATGCATATCTTTCAAATAATGAGGATGATTATTTTAGGATCTTGGATGAAAAAATGGAGCTTTGTTCAAGAATATTGCTGAAAAAATGGGATCTCATGGATAAAAGATTAAAATCAAGACATCTACCCCTTTGCAGCGGTAAAATCAATGGAGAGCCAATTTTTAAACTTAAGGATCAAAATCTTTCAATAGGATTTACAGGTCTAAATGAAGCGGTTAAAAGTTTAACGGGCGAAGAATTACATGAAAGTGATTCCGCTTATAATTTAGGCAAAAGGATCCTAGAATATATGGTTGCTAAATGCAATACGATGACCGAACGGGATGGTATTTCCTATTCTTTATGGGAACAACCCGCCGAAAGCACCGCAAACAGGTTAGCACGCTTAGATTTAAAACATTTCCCTAAAAAAGCGATCCCTCAAGGCTCCGGAAGCGGCGTATATTATACAAATTCAAGTCATTTAAGATATGATGCAGATATCCCTCTTTATGAACGTATTAAAAAACAAGGAGATTTCCATCCGATTATTAGCGGAGGAGTTATTACGCATATTTGGTTAGGAGAGCAAAAACCCGATATTAATGCTTTATGGGAGCTCACTAAAAATATATGTCTAAAAACCAATACAGCTTATTTTGCATATACCATAGATTTTACATACTGCCCTCACTGCAGGAAAATGTTTAGAGGGGGGTCATTTACCTGCCCAAAATGCAAATCTCCCGATGCAAAGGTTTATTCACGCATTACGGGATATTATAGCGAGGTTAATCGCTATAATGATGGAAAAAGAATGGAATGGGAAGCAAGGAAAAGGGAAATAATTTAACCAGTTTATTTTTTTTCAATCGTATTTTAAATTATATATGAAAAATAAAATTGAGAATCAAACTCTAAAAGAAATTCAAAAAAAAATAGATGATTGGATAATACAACATGGCGGATATTGGGCACCTTTATCTATGCTTGCATCAATTATTGAAGAATTAGGTGAATTAGCAAGAGAAATCAATGCTTCAGAAGGCTTTAAACCGAAAAAACCAACGGAAAGGTTAATTAATATCGGAGAAGAATTAGGTGATTTATTGTTTTCCGTTATTTGTATGGCTAATTATTATAAAATAGATTTAAATAAGCAAATTAATCAAATTATAGAAAAATATACTAAAAGAGATTCTAAAAGATTTAAAAAAAATGATTAGTTAATTATTCTTTGCCAGCTTTTTTTCTAATTTTTCCTTTGAACGTTTAATCATTTTTGTAGATCTAAGCAGATACCAAACGCCTCTTTCATAGGTTAATCGTCCGTACATGAATCTACCCAAATTTTGCCCGATAGTAAACCACCATATATATGAAATAAAGATCATTAACGCCCAAATTTCCCAAACTATTCCGGTTCCAGGAATAATTTGCGACTTAAATTGAATTCCAAGGATCAATCCCGGATTCCACATATAATATCTGCCTACATCCACACCCTTAGGTATCTTAATCCAAGGCAAAAGAATTAACCTTACATCGATAATATTTAAATAAATCAATACATCGAGAGACATTACTGCTGCAATCCAAATCACCGCAAACCAAAAGATCCAAGCTCTATTTTTCTTTTTAAGGTGATAACTATATAGATATGAATTTAACCAGCCTCCGATAAAACATATAATCATACCCTCTACAAAACTCATTTTAATACACCTCCATTCCGTTTTGTTCGGTTGGCAGCCAACCGTGTTCAATATACCAATCAATTGTTTCCTTAAAGCCGGTCCATGTATCGTATTTAAATTTATATCCGAGATCTTTCAGTTTCTTATTGGAAAATGCATATTGATGGGTAACATATTTAAGCATGGGCACATCCAGAAGCGGTCGCATTCCGAATTTTCTTGATTTCTTATCACGCTTTTTACCGATCCAAACTACCATCTTAGAAATTAATTTAAATATCGGAAACCATACCGAGATAATTGTATATTTTAGCCCCAATTGTTGATTGACCCATTCAATCCAGTCATCCATAAAAACTAAATCGTGGATAATATTATATGCTTCCCCTATAGCCTCATCTTTTTCGGATAAAAATATTGCCGCTTCAACTAAGTCTACAACATGGATGGATGGTAGCATTAATCTTCTTTTCTTAGGGTGGATTAAAGGCAATGCACTATATCCCATAACTTTTAGTACTAAAAGAATATGATATGTTCCATAAGTTTGATGTGGTCCGTAAATAGGGGCAGGTCTAATAATCGTTGCCTTTAAACCATGTTTTTCCATAAATTCCTTTACAACCAATTCTTGTTCCATTTTAGAAATGCTGTAATCATTTGGAGGGTTATAGGGGGCTGTCTCATCGGCGGGAATTACATATTTGGTTTTTTTATCATATTTATATTTTGGTTCTCCGTATACTCCGCATGTACTCCAGTGGATAAAACGGACTCTATTCAAATCTTGAGTTTTACAAACAAGGTTCAGCAAATTTCTCGTGCCTTCCACATTAATCTTTCTTAGAATATCTAATTTGGCAAAATAATCGTACAAGCTTGCAGGGTGAAATATCACATCATATTTTTTACCATCAAATAGCGGTTCTAAGGTTTCGGGTTTAGTTAAATCAGCAGGAATAAATTCGACACGGGGGTCTTCAAGAATTTCCAGCATATAACTTAATTGCTTGCTGAAAAGTGTTTCTTTTGTCATTAACTCTTTTCTTGTATCCGTAGGAAGATCGGTTGCGACTATTTTACAATCGGGATAATGCTCAAGCAAAGCTTTAACTAAATATGTTCCCGTATGACCTTTAGCACCATCAACTAAGAATATTTTCTTATCATTTGACATAATTATCACTTTTATGGAAAAAGTCAAAAATTAATTTTAATGACAATAATTGGTTTTTAATTTTTTAATATATTTAACTTCTTGATTTAAGGAGATAAATTATCATAAATAACTTGTAAGATATTATGTTAGATAAAGAAGGATTACCTAAAGAAGAAATTTTTAGGCTATTAGATAAAAAGCTCGAAAAGGATTATTCTTATGATTCAGGTAATATATTAGGTTCGATGTGTACAGAACCTTTAGAATTTGGTAAAGAAATATATTATAAATATATAAGTAAAAATTTGGGAGACCCTGGATTATTTCTCGGGACTGCCGAATTAGAGCGTGAAACGGTTCAAGATATCGGAGAGCTTTTTGGTGATAAAAATATAATTGGTACATTTACGACGGGAGGGTCAGAAGCGAATATAATTGCCATGAGAATTGCAAGAAAAATGAGACCTAATATTAAAAATCCTGAAATAATTGTTCCCGCTTCTGCACATGCATCCTTTGATAAAGGACAGGATTTTTTAGGCGTTAAGGTTAGAAAAGCGAGACTAAAAGAAAATTACGAATTAGATTTAGAACATTTTGAATCATTAATTAATGAAAATACATGTGGAGTAGTCGGAATCGCAGGAACAACATCTTTAGGATTAATTGACCCCATTAAAGAAATTGGAGAATTAATTAAAGATAAAAATATATATTTCCATATTGATGCTGCTTTCGGCGGTTTTGTACTTCCGTTTTTAGAAAGGTTAGGTTATGATATCCCTCAATGGGATTTTAGAATTAAAGAAGTAAATTCGATAACGGCAGATCCGCACAAAATGGGTTTAGGAATTATCCCTTCTGGTGGTTTTTTTTTAAGAAATTCCCCCGCATTCCAGGAATCTTGTTTTGAAATACCTTATCTTGCAGGAGGTAATTTTAAACATCTGCATATCGTTGGAACCAGACCTGGCGGAACGGTCATTGCTTTTTGGGCTATAATGAAATATTTGGGAATAGAAGGTTATAAAAAAATAGTTAAAGAATGCATGGATAACACATATTATCTGGTAAAATTAATTGAAGAAATTAATGGGGTAAAATTAGCTGCAGAGCCAAAAATGAATGTAGTAGGAATTACCACGGAAAACGGCAAAAGTATTTGCGAACTTGATGAGGAGCTACGAAAAAATAAATGGATGCTCGGAAAATTCATAGATTTTAATTTGATTCGTGTTGTTATAATGCCTCACGTGAAAAAAACTCATTTAGAATCTTTCGCAGAAGATTTAAAGAAAGTAGTTAAAAAATTAAAGTTAAATTAGTCCAAAATTTTCCAGGACGGAATTTCTATTGTTTTCACGTCTTTTTTTATTATATCTGAGATGATACTGATTTTATCTAAAATTAATTTATCCGTAGGATTATCTTTCTCATAAATAAAATATAATTCGCTTTTAGACCAATTTTTAGTTTTAATAGAATTCAATAAACGGGTACATTTTTGTTTTATTCCTTTGAGAGCTTTTTCCGGTAAGTTTGGATTTACTTTTTTATAATCTTCTGGTTCTAAAGGTCCTCCCGATACAAATATATTACGTGCATCAATACCGAGATTTTTAAGCTTTTTTTTCGCAGAATTTGATGACAATAATAAAAAATTATTTTTCTCGGCGAGCTGAATAATTTCATTCCTAAATGATTCT
Organism: uncultured archaeon; assembly: GCA_964629395.1. Taxonomy (GTDB): domain Archaea; phylum Asgardarchaeota; class Lokiarchaeia; order Sigyniarchaeales; family SOKP01; genus CAZVTX01. The sequence continues at coordinate 4,297 of CAZVTX010000015.1, read as the reverse complement.
TTATTGAATGATTCTGCTTTTGACTTTTGAGTTATTACATATTTAGAAAATATGGGCTCTAATTTATCCTTCAGAGAACCTAATGTTTTAATAAAAGTATCGTATAATTCATCATCTAAATTATATTTGGGGGTTATTTTTCTAATTATCGATTTTATCTCTAAAAGATCCTCCAATGCAGATAATAAAGAACTAATTTCTTTTGAATCCAATCAAAAAACCTTATTTTACTTGTAATTTCAATTTTGTTATATAAAAATAATTTAAGAATTAAAATTCTTTTAACTTCAATCTTATCATATAAAAATTATTTAAGAATTAAAATGTATTTTATAATTAGACCAAATTATATTTAGACTCAAAAATGGCTAAAGAAAAAAAGAAACCTAATTTAAAAGTTAAAACATCCCGATATTTTACAAAAACTTGTAAATTCTGTAAAAATGAATATCCTAATTGGTTTGTTAGCTGCCCTAAATGCGGAGCTGCCTGGGACGAAGATATAATTGAAAAAGAACAAGAACAAGAATTACTCAAAAAAAATATTAAAATTGTCGTGAAAATTACGGAAGAAGATTTTGAAGAGCCTATAATTACGGTTAATTTGATATTTAGCGCAGATTACGGAAAATCATGGTACAAAATGAAAATGGATTCAAAAATGGACTATTATATTGCGGAAATCGCAGACGTTCCTATTGGAACTATAATTATTTATTATATAGAAGTCTTTTTAAGCAACGGCGAAAAAATTATCGAAAATAATGATGGAAATTATTATTATTATAAAGTTGGCGCATCAATATCCGAAACTCAAGAAGAAAGAATACCCGAGGCAGAAGCTCAAACTTTGCAGGAAAATATTTCAAAAGAGATGGAAACTCCAAAAGATTATGAAGAAGCTAAAGCTGCCATGGAAAATGATGATATAACAATTTTCGGAAAACCCCAAACCCAAATAGACCCTGATCTAAAAGTATGCCCAAATTGTAAGTCAAAAATTAAAAAAATGTGGTCTATTTGTCCGATTTGTGGCTCAAAAGTATAATAGATAAAATTTTTAATAAAATGCATTTAATTCTAATTTTAATCTAAAGTTTTGCACCGCATTTATTACAAAACGCATAATCTGAAGATAAAATTGCCCCGCACTGTTTACATATAACGACATCCTGCTTTTTCTTCGGTTTTTCTTTAATTTCTTGTTTAGATTCATTTATCATTATAGGACTTTCCGCTTTAATATCTTCAACATTAGGTATGATTCTTAATTTTGTTGTTGATTCAGTAGATTCTTCCTTTGGAGTAAAAGGAATAAATACTCCTTTACTCAATGGTTCATCTTCGGCTTTACTGGATAATGTTTGAAATAAAGAACCCGGACTTGTTTCGATTACAGGTGTAGGAGTTGGCTCGGCAATTTTAGCTTTTTTCTCTTTTCCTTTCTTTTCTTTCTTGGTTTTCTTTTGTTTTTTCTTTTCTTCCTGTTCTTTCTTCCACTTCTCTTTTGCTTCCTTTATTTTTTTCTCTTTTTCCAATTTGGCTTTTAATTTCGCTTCTTTCTTTTTTTGTTTTTCTAATTTTTTCTTTTCTTTCTTGGATAAAATTGTTTCGGGCATATAATCAACGAGTGAATTCGAAGGTTTTTCCTCAACAGAAGTACTTTGAGGGATTAAAGATGATAATAAATCTGCACTACTCTCTTCGGTTTTAATTGGCTCCGGCTTTACCACTTTTTGATCTGGAGGGAATACTATAGGTTTAGGCTTTTGGGGCTCCGGCCTTTTATTAATAACAAAAGGAACGGAAGCTGGTTTTTGCTCGGAGACTTCCTCGCTAATTTGAGGCTTAAAATCTTCGGGAGGAGGTGCTGGAACGGGAATATTTGATGAAAAAGGAACTGCTTTTGGTTTATAAATTGCCTCTTCTTTCTTTTCGGGTGTAGGGGGTAAAGGTGTAAACAAAATTTCTTCTTTTGATTGATCCTCCTTAACCGCTTCCTCTTTTAAAATCTCATCGGGTGTTTTAAATTCTATTTCTTCGATGATTTCAGTAGGCTCGCCCATTTTTGGAATCGGACTTATAGATTCCAGAACGGGTGGCGCTTCAAATTCTACTTCGGGCTCGGATTCTTTAATAGGCTCGGGCTCGGGAACAGGAGGTGCCATAAACTCGATTTCAGGCTCGGATTCAACCTCAATTTTTTGAAAAGGTTCCGGTTCTGGAACTGTTGGTGCTATAAATTCATCTTCAAATTCAGATTCCTTAACGGATTCGGGTTCGGGAACAGGAGGCGCCATAAAATCAAATTCAGGCTCGGGCTCAGGAATGGGTGGCGCCTCAAATTCTATTTCCTGCTCTGATGCTTCAAAAGATTCGGGCTCGGGAACGGGAGGTGCCTCGAATTCGATTTCAGGCGCGGATACCGTTGCTGGTTGCTCGAAAGCGCCCGTAGTAGCCGCAGCACCTGTAATTTGGCCCGGATTAAATGCGACACCTTTAGAAATAAGCTCCTCGGGTACACCAATGCCAACCATCAAACATGCCAAAATATAAAAACAATCTCCTACACCTTCTCCTGTTTTGGCCGATGTCTCCATGTAATAAAGATTGAATTTTCTCGTAAATTCATTTATTTCTTCTATAGAAACTGCCCTCTGGTCCGCTAAGTCACTTTTATTTCCGACAAGTAATAAAGGAATATCATTCTTTACATTTGCCCTTACTTCTTCAATCCACATAGGTAGATGTTCGAAACTTTCGTAATTTGTAAGATCGAAAATTAATAATCCGCCTAATGAACCTCTGTAATACATAGGACGGATTGAACTAAATCTTTCTTGACCCCCGGTATCCCATATCTGTAATTTACACCTTATAGGTCCTTCGTCCGTATCTATAGAGATTGTCTTTACATGAAAATCCACACCAATTGTCATCTTATAATCTTCGGTGAAAAATCCTTTGCTAAAGCGCAGCGTTAATGCTGTTTTCCCAACTCCACCATCTCCTACGACAATGCTCTTAAATAAATAGTCGTATTCATCAGACATAACTTTTACACGGCGTAAAATAATATTTTAAAATTTTATTAATACTATGTGATTAATTTTGTTTTAAAAATTATATAATATCAATTTTTTATATGTATTTTATATTAATATAAGTTTATATTCTTAATTTTTCGTAAAATTATACGTATCACCAAGTAATTTTTTAGAAATAAATAATTAACATTATTTATTCTAAAGTAATTTTAAAAACATTTTCATAAAATTTTTCAAAATACATTAGTTATTTAAAACCATGTCATTAAGAAAAGTTACTACAAAAAAACTTATAGAAAAGAAAAGGAACGGAGAAAAAATTGTATGCATTACCTCCTATGATTACTCATTTGCAAAATTAGTCGATGAAAGCGGTATTGACTTAATTTTAGTGGGAGATTCACTTTCTATGGTAATGCTGGGATATCCTAATACTTTATCGGTAACTTTAGATGAGATGATACATCATACAAAAGCAGTTACCCGTGCAGTCTCAAATGCCCTCGTTGTCGGCGATATGCCTTTTCTTACCTATAAAATAGATATTAAAGACGCCGTATATAATGCCGGAAGATTTATTCAAGAAGGAAATGCGGAAGCGGTAAAAATTGAGGGAGGCACCGAAATTTGTCCCGTTATTAGGGCAATGATTAATGCAGATATTGAAGTAATGGGACATATCGGACTTACTCCGCAGGCAATATATAGATTTGGAGGGTTTTTAGTGCAGGGAAAGACGATTGATGCCGCCAAAAAACTAATTATAGATGCTATTAATTTACAAAATGCAGGTGTATTTTCCATTGTTTTAGAAAGTATTCCATGGCAAATTGCAAAAATTATTACAGAAGTAGTTGATGTACCAACAATCGGAATAGGAGCCGGACCCCATTGTGATGGGCAAATTTTAGTTATCCATGATATGTTAGGGATTTTTACCGAATTTAAACCTAAGTTCTTAAAATATTTCGGGAATATCGGAAAAGAGATACGTTCAGCTCTACAAAAATATAAAGAAGAAGTTACTTCACAAATATATCCCGCTCAAGAACATTGCTATGAATACCCCTCAGATGACCTTAATGACCTTAAAAATTGGTTAGATTCCATCGATTTAGAGAAAGAGGCAAAAAACCTGAAAAATAAATTGTTAAATCTTAAATAGATTATTATTTTTTTTTGAATAAAATTTAAATAATTAATTAAGCCAAGGGGGAGATTTGAACTCCCGTAAACCAACTTTTTGCGCA
>CAZVTX010000014.1:0-24077 GCA_964629395.1 uncultured archaeon | reverse complement strand
CCATATTATAGAAAAAATATATTACTTCAAAATTATTCAAGGCTAACAACAAAAAGAAAATAAAAAGCCCAATTTCTAGGAGACGGATGGGTGTCTTGCTTTTTTCCTTATTATTATAATCTAATAATTGTTCATATTCACTAATTCCCGAATAACTAAACATATAAAATAATGAACCAATTGCTAATGCTGTGCAAAGACAAAAAGAAATAATGAAGATTATTTCCAGTAGAGGTATCCAAATATTTAAAAAAATAAAATCTAATAATTGTATATAGTTTGGAATGACAATAATACTACAAAAAATGGGAATAATTGCGAAAATTAACATCAGAAATTTTGTAAAAAATGGAATTTTTTCTTTTTCAGAAAAATCGTTTTTATAAATCTTTAAAGAAATTCTCCATGCCATGCTCATAAAGCTTAAGACGGCAATAATTGGTGTAATTAAAGGAAATACAAAAATAAACATAATTATTAATGCATTCATGCCGTAAAATAATTTTAATCTTAATGGGACGATACTAATTACATTATCCATAACCTCAATAGTCTCAGCAAATCTAGTTGCAAATAAAATAAGGAAAAATAACCATGAGATACTATAAACTAAAGGACATAAAACCTTAATTAACCAAAATTCTAACGAAGGGTCATTACTAAACCATAGGTGAAAATCTATGAGGTTATAAATTAAAAATATTGCAATAGGTAAAATAATTATACTGATAAGAACAATCAATCTGCTTATAATAATATTACCCTTAAGGTTAGTCATAAAATCATAAAAATAAGGTTTACTTAAAATATTTTGTATTTAATCAAAAATAGATTTTTCTTCAGCTGTTTTTGCTAAATATTCTTCAATTGCTTGGCCAATTATTTTGGTTAATCTTTTACGTTCACTTGGGTCAATTGCACATAAAGGAAAACATTTTTCTACACCAAGAACCCTTGCAACAAGTTTAGCTTCCATAGCCTTAGGTAGATCTTGTTTATTGGCAATTGCATATACAACGGCATCAGGTTTTTGCTTTTTAATCATACCCATAAAAACTCTTTTAGTTTGAATAACATTTTCCACAGTACTATCTGTTACAAGTAAAATGATATGAGTTCCTCTTAATAACATTGGCCATAATGGTGTAAATCTTTCTTGACCCGCAAAATCCCATAATAATACGTCAGTTTCATGAATCTTACCAAAAGCTTTGTACTGGACAAACATAGTTGGCAGATAATCTAAAGGGATATCTCTTCCTTGAACTAATCGATACATTGTTGTTTTTCCTACGCCTCCAAATCCGACTAATGCAACTTTAACCTGTGATAATAATATTTTTTCAACATGTTCATTCATTTCATGTAGCTTAGCCTTTTCTAAATTAGGATTCGCAATATAGCCTAAATATCGCTCTTGAATTGTGCTCTTTAATTCGAGTATCTTTTTTTGAAGATCCTCGTCTCTTTCATCTGAATCCGAACATAAAACATATAAATATTGGCTCGTTGGAGTATAAGTGAATTTATAACTTCCCGCAGGAACAGATTTAACACTATTTTCAGGCATAGCTCTTATCATATCGCTCATTGCAGATAAGAAACCTGTTACCAGAGAGATATCTACAGGAGTTCGTGTAAAAGTATGATGATAAGCGCATTCACCCGTGCGCATACGGATAATATATACATCTCTAATCAAGTTTTATCCCCATTAAAGCTCGATGTTTTAAAAATAATTATTCCTATACTATATTTATTTTGAAAGTTTAAAAATTTAATAATTAATCGAAATTAGACAATAAAAGTATTTAAAGATTTATAACAAACTTTTTTTCTAAAAAAAGCAATAAAAAAATTTAATTATTAAAAAAATATATTATTTTACCTTAGCTCCACAATTTACGCAAAATTCGTCACCAGGTTTAAGTTTTGCACCGCAATTTGTGCAAAATATATCTTCACTCCCTTTATCACTGAAACTACTGAAAGAATCTAATGTAGGCTCGGGTTCAAATGATTTATCCTTGTATTTTGGTATATCGGAGCCTTCTTCAGGATTATATTTTAAGCTTCCTACAAAAGCTCCGAAAACTGCTCCAACTAATGATCCTTCTAAAATCGCAGTTATAACTGCAAGTAAATATGGCATATCTGTCAATCCTGTAACTATTGAATTAATTATTGCAGCCCCGCCTATTTGTGATAATAATGCAGAAATTGCAAAATAACCGATTACAAATACAAGAAGATAACCGATGCCTATTGCCAAACTAGTATTAAAGCCGCCTCTCGGTGAATGAGCAAATAATCCTGAAGTTATAGCACAACATAATATCCAAGGAACGATTAATGATAATAGTAATGGTATATCATTTGGGTTATATATTAGTGCCCAATGAATGGGAAATAGACATATCATTACTAAACCTAAAATAGCACCAACTATGAAAATAATGATTTGACCGCTTCTTCCGAATGCCGAAGCCAAATCGCTAACCCCCGTAATAAGTCCTCCAGTTACATGTGATACAAGCCCAAGGAATTGAAAACTAATCCAAGCCATAGGTAGTAAGCATAACATTCCTGCAATACCAGATCCCAATACTCTTTTAAATCCCATAATAATTCACTATTAAACTAAATTTCTTATTTAAAGTTTAAACATTTTATTAATACCATTTTTTTTTAAAAAACTTTAGCATTAAATTAATGATTTAAAAGAAAGATGAAAAAACAAATTCTTTAAAGTTTATTTTATTCCGATTATGCGACCTTTATCCATTTTGACTACTCGGTCAGCATAGGAGGTTAAAGCGTCTCTATGAGTAACTACGATTACGGTGGTCTCAAGATCTTTATTAATTTTCTTTAATAATTCCATTATTTGAGTTTCAGATTCGGGATCGAGATTTCCTGTAGGCTCATCCGCAAGAATTACTCTTGGTCTATGAATAATTGCTCTTGCAATTGCACATCTCTGCTTTTCCCCGCCAGACATCTGTGCCGGAAAATGATCTTTTCTATCCAATAAGTTTACATCTCTCAAAGCAGCAATAGCTCTGTTTTCAATTTCTTTGGACCTCAGCACAGTTGGCCATAAAAGAGCTTCTACATTTTCTAAGGCGGTTAAAGTATTAATTAAGTTAAAATCCTGAAAAACAAAACCGATTTTCTGACGTCTAATTTTAGATAACCTATCTTCCGTAGCTCTTGCAATATTCTCTCCGTCAAAAATTATTTTTCCCGAATCTGGTAGATCCAATCCCGATAAAACATTAAGTAAAGTAGATTTACCGCAACCTGTAGGGCCCATAACGACTATAAATTCTCCCGATTCTATTGATAAATTTATATCAACAAGGGCCCGGATTATTGCCCCTGCCCTTCTATACTCCTTATTCACATCAATAGCTTCTATAATATAATTATTTGTAGGCGAAATTTCCAATCAACCTCATTTTATTTTTTTAATTTTCATAAAAAATTGTTTTTTTTATTTTATATTTAGATAATTTACTCTCCAACCTTTTTTAGAGCAATAATTGGTCTAACTTTCAATACTTTTCTATTTGCTAGATATATAGCAAGAATCTGAACAACTATGAATAATATACTGGTTAAAATTATCGGTTCTAATCCTATTAAGATTACGGGATAATTCAAAGTAGAGTCATAACTTTTAGCATAGCTTAAAATCGCCGCGTAATGCAATAAAACTTCAATATTAATTATAAAGCCCATTATAGTTGTAAATAGGATAATTCCAGAAATTATCACATTAATATTTCTATTTGTATAACCTATGCATTTGAGTGTAGCCCAAACTCTACGATTTCTTGAAACGATAATCCAAGCATAAAGTAATGATAAGAATAAACTCGTGGAAAAAAAGATTATTACAAAATAATTTGCTATTAAACCGAGATTACCTTTAGTTGCCAAATCAATAAATAATGATGTAAGAAATATTAATACCGTATATATTAATGTGAAAACGATAAAAATTTTCTTTTCTCGCAATGATAAGAGTACTGATTTTCCTAACAATCTTTTAAAAGCCAAAAAGATTCACCAATTTTTAAAATTTTAATTTGTAATTATTTAATTATAATTATTATTAGTATTTCTATATAATAAAATAATAATAAATTTTTGGTTAAAATGTCTGAGATTGAAAAACTTATTGATGATTTATTAAATGAGGAGCAAAATGTATTTGGAGTTGCGGTAATTGGCAAGGATGGAAATTTAATAACCCAAACCGAGAATTGGGATATTTCAGGAGACTTAGAACAGATAAATGAATTAATACGTAATAATCCGGAATTAGGACAAAAGGGAATTGGTAGTATTTCAATTCAAGGAATAAAATATATGATAGTTGAAAATACCGAAGAGCGAAAAATTGGAACAAATATTACGGGAAAAGGTCATATTATTGTCTGTCCCATACCAGTTGGGGGAACTGGAGGTTTAGTATGTTATATTAACCCCCAAGTTGGACCGAGAGACGCTTTACTAAATGTTCAATCATATGCATTAAAACTTTCTAAAATTTTATAAAAATTTTATTTTAAATTATATTCCAATATTTTTTTAAAAGATTAATTAATTCTTTTTTAATTCCTACGATAAATTTTCGATTTCTCTCTTTAAATCGAATAAATTCATGATCGGGACGTTTATATTTTTGGTTTAACATGGCTCTAATTATTGAATAAACACAATAAGGTAAACCAATTAGACTATAACCTCCCTCCAAAATAAATGAAATCTTTCCATTACATACTCTATTTGCAACTTCAATAATTTTTTTAGCAAAGTTATAATAAGAATATGAAGTTAAATTACAATTTCCAATAGGATCTGCAAAATACATATCAAATCCAGCGGCAACAATTATTAAACCTGGTTTATATTGTTCTAAAATATGATTTAACAGATCAAAAAATTCTAAGAAGATATTATCAGTTATACCTGGCGGAACCGGAAAATTAATATTTGTTCCCTCTCCTTTACCTTCTCCCAATTCATCAATATAGCCCACATCTCCTTCAATAAAATCAAATTCATGAATAGAAAAATATAGTACGGAGGGATCCTCATAAAAATATTGGCATAAACCATCTCCAAAATGATTATCAATATCTATAATCGCGATTTTTTCGTTAAATTTCATTTTTTCCCTTAAATAATAAATTGCTAAGGCAATATTATTGAATAAACATAAACCAGACGGCTTTTCTCTGACAGCATGATGCCCTGGAGGTCTTATTAGGGCAAATGTGAAATTATACTCTTTTTTAACAATACTTTCAACCGCCTTTATAGCACCTGCAACTGCCATTTTTGCAACATGATAAGAATTCTCTGATAAAAAGATCTCATCTCCTAAAAACCTTCCTCCTCTTTCTGACAGATTCCTAATAGTATTAATGTGGTAATCAGAATGTGCGAGTTTAAGGATAGAATCATTAATCATTTGAGGATTAACAATTAAGACATTCGGATCTTGAAATAAATTTCTTTTTTTCAAAAATTCTAATATAAATTTTATACGAAATGGATTTTCATATGATATAAACACGGGTTTGGGAGATGGAGGGATATGTTCCTTAATAAAAGCATCATCATATATAATTCCTATTTTTGGATTGTTTTGCATAGGATCTAAGAATTTTTTTAGTAAATAAAAATTGTATTCATTAAATATAAATTAATAAATTGTATTCATTAAATTTAAACTAATAAATTCTAAATTTTAAAGAGGTTATTTAAGATGAATATTGGTTTAACAATTTTGCTGAATATATTGCCATTAATAATTTTCATGATTCCATGGTTATTTATTCGGAAAAAAACCATTGGTAAATTATATTTTAGGTTAATTATCGGAATTGTTGTATTTTATCTAATTTACTGGATTTTACCGATAATCTTTCAATTAGGATTAGAACCTAATGAATTAACGATTGATAATGAGCAGCAAAATACTGAAATATTAGGTTGGGAATATTTTTTCATACATTTTTGTTCATTAATAGCAATTTTCGCGGATTATCCGTTAGTCACATTACCCTTTATCTTTTTCGTTGCACCATTAATAAGTATAATCTTGGTTTGGAATAGAGTTAGAAAAGAAGACGGTTCAATTAATGAGAATTTAGAACACTTAACGTATGAATATTCTCAGAGTCCTTATAAGAAAATTAAAGAAGAGTTATTAAAAAACGATTGGGCAAGAGAAAAAGAAATTCTAAAATTAATGATTGTGCTATTACCAATTTCACTGTATCTTTTACATGTTATTCTTGATATATCTAATCTCCAAACTGTTTCATTGACGGAAGGAAAAACTGCTTTAGGATGGTTTATTGAAATTCTTTTTGTCTATCTTGCAATTTTTATATTCAGCATTGAACTTCTTTTTAGCTCTAAGATCGCATTAAAAGGCCGATATTTCGGAGAAAATATTCGTGAGCAGACATTTAAGAGTTTATACCAAGTTGGGGCACCAATATCAATATTATCAGTAATTCTTTTCATCATACAGTATACTGAATCTATTGGGATAATAATATACTTTTTTGCATATTTCATTATGGCTTCAATTATTTTTATTTTGTTTATCGACATTTTTGAACCGATTTCAATACTAATTTTTATTAAATTATTAGATTGGTGGAGAATCAAGAAATCGAATAGAGAAAAGAAAAAAATTGACATCGCAAATATTCTTTATGTTATGTTCTTCAGTATAATTGCTTTCCTTATTTACTTATTTATTAATCTCGGCGTTGCTTTATTACCATTTTTCGCAGATTCAAATATAATCAATTCAGCAAATTTTAGTTATAGAAATCCATCTTTAAAATACTCATTACTAATGGACGTAATGAAAATTATTACCACAATAGCTTCAATTACCACGATAATAATTACTGCCATTCTTTTGACATATGGACTAAAACAAATTAAAAATATTACCCTCAGCTTCATTGCATTTTTACCAATTCTAATAGTTTTAACAATATTACTAAATATGGCGGGAGAATATTGGATTACGGGGCAAGTAAGCTATACTAAAGCGTTTGGAGATGAGGTATATACTCTCAGAACGGCATTATTCGATGCAAATCTATTTATTGGAGGAAATATTACGCTTTTAGGTGTCCTTGCACAGCCTTATTTATACGGTAGATATATTTTCAATGTATTCTTTTGGACGCTTTTAATTTATTATTTAAAAAAGGATTTCAAAACCAAAACAATACCAGTTGATGATAAAACGATGGAAAAAGTAATTTATAGCTCTATAGATACGTTTCTTAATACTCAAGAATATCTTGATGATTCTATCAATTACTTAATTACATTAAATCAAAAAGCAGATATAAATATAATCGATAATCAGAGAGAAGAAATCAAAAACCTAATAAAATTATTGCAAGAAGGCGATAAATTGCTTAAAGAATTAAAACCTAAAGAAGAAAGTGATATTAAAAGGTTTTATTATACATTAAAATATTTGTATTCAAATAATATTATAGCAATTTGGAAGCCTGAATTTAGCTTTAAATTTGAAAAAGTCGAAAAACAAGGATTGTATGTCATTTATAGCGATGGTAGAGATGTTTTCAATTATATTTTTACTGAAGGTGGAGGACAAGATCCTGCATTAATTTCGGGAATGTTTTCAGCAATAACTTCTTTTATACAAGAAACTACTAAATCAACTCAACTTCTCAGAACTATAGATCACGGCGATATAACAATTTTAATCGAATATGGAAAATATGTTTTCGGAGCTTTATTCATAAAAGGGAAGCAATCATCAGAGATAAGAGCCCAATTAAAAGAATTTATCAGACGTTTTGAAGAAAAACATAAAGAACATCTAATAGACTGGTCAGGAGCATTAAATCATTTTAAAGATGATGATAAATTAGTAGAAGAAATATTTAAAGAAAAATAAAATAATTTTATTAATTTTTTCTATTCTGGTATTGAAGCAACAGCCCTTACCCACCCAGCGGAAGCTCTCGCAATTTTTATAGGAAAACAATAAATAGTTGCGCCTACAGGTGGAACTTTATCTAAATTAGTTAATTTTTCCATTTGAAAATAGCCCCTCTCTATTCCTGCAAAATGCCCCTCCCAAATAATTGAAGGATCCGGATTTTTTTGTCTAATCATTTTTTTCCATTTTAGATTAGTAATAATAAAAGGAGCATCCCAAGACCAGGCGTCAGTCCCAACAACGTGAACCCCTTGTTTAACTATATGAATAGTAGCCGCTTTTCCAATACCTACTCCATGACTCGTATATTCCTTTGTTCCGAAATATTTTGCAGCATTAGTATGTATACATAAGATATCTCCTTCTTGTAATTCATGGCCAATATTTTCAAGTTTAGCATCAATATCTTCTGGAGTTAAAACATAACCATCTTCAAAATCAGTGCAATCGAGAACGATTAAAGGTCCTATACCCCATTCTAACGGGAATTCATCTATTGTCATTGCCTTCCTTTCACCTATTTCTTTATCTTGAATCGGGGCATAATGCCAAGGAGCGTCCATATGTGTGCCGCTATGAGTGCTTAACTGTAAGGATTCCGTTGCCCAACCTTTCCCATTAGGTAAATGTTCTTTAGGATCAAGTTTATAAAAGGCAAAAGCCATTTCTTCTGCGCCCGTGTCATGATCATGATATTCAATTTTAGGTTGTGTCAAGGGAGGATCAAAGACTAATTCATCTGGATTTATTATTGGAATACTTAAATCAATAAATTTCATAAATTTTTTAATGAACTCGTTAATTAAAATTTATTTTAGCTCTTTTTTGGTTGGAATTCTTAAAGGGAAAAATAAGTCGTTGTATACAGGTTATGACTAATAAAATGAAGTAAAATATCATAAAAGTTAGGAAAAATGGTGTTACAGGAATGGTCGTAAAAAATTCTTCTTTAATAACCCAAGGTTTACCTGTAATTTTCCAACCTGCAGCGTATATCCAAGTTTCTGCAATTAATGCTCCCGAGAGAAGAATTATTCTCTCACCTCTTTCCATAAGACCAATCCCTTTCATTTTCAAACCTTCGTTTTCAGCTCTAGAGCGAGTATAGGGAATCATTAAAGAGAAGAAAAGAAAGAAATATCCCCAGAGAAATGATAAAAATCCCCCTAAAATTAAACCTAATATAATTATTGCATCAGAAAAGCGATCTAATGTTGAATCTAAAAATGCTCCTAATGAACTATCATTTCCGGTACGCCTTGCCACTTCACCATCCAAAATATCAAATAATCCTCCAATAATGATAAATAATGGGGCAGGAAACGCCAATAGAGGTGGCCAATATATTGAGCCTATTGATAGAAAGATAGCAGCTATTATCGAAAATAAAAGACCTAAAAAAGATAAAATATTGGCGTTGACTCTTTTAGAGACTAGATAATCAATATATTTAGCCATCCATTTATTTCTTAGTTTATATTCTGCCTTAGCTTTATGAGAATTGCTCATTAATTTCAACTTATATCGGCAATTTTTTAATGATTAAAAAAATAATTTTTTATTCTTATAGTAGTCGATTTTTTAAATATAAGAAAAAACGTTCTAAAAGATAATTATAAAAACAAAAAATAGAGATTTTAAAAAAATTTATATTTACATCATTCCGGGTGGCATTCCACCAGCACCACCCATTCCGGGCATACCACCCGCACCTCCTCCTGGAGGCATTTCAGGCATCTCGGATTTAGCACCCGCAATTACATCATCAATTCTTAAAATCATACATGCAGCTTCAGTTGCACTTTTAATGGCTTGAATCTTAACGGCTGTAGGCTCTACAACTCCAATCTCCATCATATTATTGATAATTTCTCCTGTATCAATATCATGCCCAGCAAATTTATGACCTTGTTGGTGGGCGGCTCTAAGTTTCATTAAAATATCAATTTGATCAAAACCAGCATTTTCAGCAAGTGTTTTTGGAACAATATCCAAACTATCGGCAAATACTTCGACTGCTAATTGTTCCCGACCACCTAAAGTTGAAGCATATTTTCTTAATTGAATCGCAGTTTCAAGTTCAGGAGCACCTCCACCGCCAACGACTTTTTGATCTTCTACAACATCTCTAACTACACATAAAGCGTCATGAATAGCTCTATCTACTTCATCAACAATTAATTCTGTTCCTCCCCTAATTAAGATAACTACAGATTTAGGATCTTTGCAATCTTCTATAAAAATCCAGGAATCATTCATAATTTTTCTCTCTTCTACTAATCCTGCATATCCAAGTTTATCTTCGGTAATATCATCTAAATTATTGAAAATCATGCCCCCTGTTGCTTTTGAAAGTTTTTCTAAATCGGATTTTTTCACCCGTCTCACTGCCATGATTCCGGCTTTAGCAAGGAAGTGTTGAGCCATATCATCAATTCCTTTTTGACAGATAACCACATTGGCGCCAGATTTTACAATTTTATCCACCATATTTCTAAGCATCTTCTCTTCTTCATCGAGGAACAATTGGATTTGTTCCGGACTTGTAATTTGTAATTTACTGTCAAATTCCGTTTTTTCAATTTCTATAGCAGATTGTAATAATAAGATTTTAGCATCCTTTACGGATTTAGGCATACTGGGGCTAACGACCTCCTTGTCCAATATAATTCCCTTAATCAATCTTGTATCATCGATAGAATCACCTTCTTTCTTCTGAATCTGAATTTTATCAATATCAGCCACCCATTTGCCATCTACTTGCTCTGCAATGGCTTTTATTGCTTGAATGCAGATTTCTGCTAACTTTTCTTTAGACTCGGAAACTAATTTTGAAGACATGCTGGTCATAGCACAGTTTTTAAGACCTTCCTCATCATCTATTCCGCTTTTTACGGAAATTTCATCTAAAATCTCAATCGCTTTCTCAGCAGCTTTCCTAAAGCCCTCTACAATAACGGTAGGATGAATTTTTTGTTCAAGTAATTTTTTTGCCCTCTTTAATAATTCTCCGGCTAAAACAACACTCGTAGTAGTTCCATCTCCTACTTCAGAGTCTTGTGTTTTGGCAACTTCTACCATCATTTTTCCTGCAGGATGCTGAACATCGATTTCCTTTAAAATAGTAGCACCATCATTAGTTATAACAACATCACCAAATTGATCAACAAGCATCTTATCCATACCTCTCGGACCTAAGGATGTTCTAACAGCATCAGCAATAACTATAGCAGCAGTTATGTTATTCTCCATAGCATCTTTACCGCGAGTTCTTTGCGTACCTTCCTTTAAAAGCAAAACTGGGGTTCCTGCTAATTGTGCCATATCTATTTTTCACCACTTTATTTTTATTATTTATTTTTGTGATTTTGAATTCAATATAAATAATATGTTTTTATAGATCTCTATATCATAAAATTAAAAAAGTTTATGAATTTCAGATTAATATTTATTTACTTAAAAAATAAAATTTAGATTCAGGGATTTAATTGCATAAAAATCTAATCATCTAAAACATAAATATCGGGAAAATTCCGATATTTTTCGTTAAAATCCATACCATATCCAACAATAAACTTATCCGGAATCTGAAAACCGTAATAATCTAATTCTAGAGGGACTTTTCTGCATGATGGTTTATCAAAAAGAGCACAGATTTTAACTGATGCGGGTTTTTTTAATTCAAGATATTCTTTTAAAAATTTTAGTGTTAATCCCGTATCTACAATATCTTCTACAATTAAAACTTCTCGATCAACAATATCATAGGTAATATCATGAATAATTTTAATATCTCCTGAACTTGTTCGCCCTGAGCCATAACTTGAAAGTCTTATAAAATCGACAACCAATTCAAAATTTAAATTTTTAATTAAATCAGAAAGAAACATAAATGCACCTTTAAGTACACAGATGAATACCGGTTTTTTATCAGCATAATCTTTTGTTATCATATCAGCGATTTTCTGCACTTGCTTTAAAATATCTTCTTGACCAATATAAAAAGCTAAATCGAGATCCATATTTAAACTGATATTTATTTTCTTATAATTTATTTAAGTTTAAACTTTAAAACATTATTTTTTTCGAAAAAATTAGATAAAATTCCAAAATTTTTATTGATTTTTACTTATTTCGATCTCTCACGCTTTTTAAGTCTGAGATCTTTCCCATGACATCGTCTACATTTTTTTGCATTCAGCGGGTTTAAAGCACCGCATCGTCTGCAAACACTTTTTTCTAATAGGTGGTATCTGGCAATTCTTCTTTTATAGGGGTCATCAATAGGAGCCATAATAATTCAATCTTTTCTGTTTTAGAGCAAATATAAATTAGAATAATTAAAAAAACATATCTTTCAAATTAAAATTTATGCCTTTAGAGAAAAATTAAAATTCAATAATTAATAGATTTAAATAATTGAGAACAATAACATTAAAAAATTAAGAATAAATATATGCCTCGAGAGATCTTTGATAAGGAAAAATTTTTGGAAATAGCAGAATATGCCGAACATTGTAGGGTCAAACGTTTAAAAGATGTTGTAAAATTAAAATTAAGGACTAAGAAGATATTATATACATATAAAACAGACCCCGCAACGGCAGAAGAACTGTTAAAATCAATAAAATGCGAAATTATTGAATTATAAAAATAAAAAATAAGTAATTTGGTATATTTTTGATGAAAGCTCTTCCGGCTTGCCAAACTTGTATAAAAAGCGGATTTTTATGTCCTAAGTGTCAAGATAAATTAGATAATGAAGAATTAACAGAATTTGAAATAGATTTAGCAAAAGATTTACTCGAATTAGAGCAGCAAGAAGAATTTAGTTATTTAAAGGATGTTTCTTTTTATAAGGCAATAGATTTTGAAGATGTATTAATTTTAGTGGTCGGAAAGAAGGATAAAATTAGGATCACCCCCAAACTCCTGGATTGGATTAAAGAAACCTATGAATTTGATGAAATCATTTTAACCGAAAAAACAAAAATGCCGAGACCGGTTTTAGAAGATTTAATTACTCCCCGTAAATTAATATCAATGAACGAACTTTTTTTGGCAACGGGAGATATTGAATATAAAGCAATTATGAGAAAGGAAGATCTTGATAAAATTCTTTTTACGAAAGAGGAATTAGAAGATTTAGTTCATGAATTAACGGGAGAGACAGTACGAATAGAAGTTCAATAATTAATCGTTATTTACGCTTTAGAATCTCATTTTATTTAATTTAGGTGAAAATTTATGGAAGAATATAAACAAGTCATTGTTATTCGCACAGATATTAAAATGGGTACGGGAAAAAAATGTGTTCAGGCATGTCATGCAAGTGTATCGGCATCAGATGAGACAAGAGTAAAATTTAAACGTATTTGGAAAAAATGGAAATTAATGGGTCAAAAAAAGGTGGTTGTAAAAGTTCAAACTTATGATGAATTAATGGAAATTTATCATAAAGTTAAAGAAAAAAAAATACCTCATTATTTAATACAAGATGCAGGATTAACTCAATTACCTCCTGGAACGGTTACAGCATTAGGAATAGGGCCTTTTGATTCAAAATTATTAGATGAAATAACAGGAGATTTAAAATTATTATAAAATGCTGGAACTTAAAATTGAAAGGGAAATTGAAAAACAGGTAGGAATTGAGATCTATAGCACTCCCAAAATTGAGGGAATTGGTGGAGAATATAAATGTTCTTATAAAGATTTTATAGTAAAAGAGATTACGTCAGAGCATAGAATTATAGAAATAAAAGAGGATAGCCCTCCCAGAGCATTCTCGGAAGAGTTAAAAGATAGATATACTACATTTAATTTAATTAAGGTAAATACAGACACTTTTGATGCGATCCGTAAAATTTGTAAAGGTTTAAATATTTCTCCTGATTTAATCTCTTTTTCAGGAATAAAAGATAAATGTGCCATTAGTGTTCAAAAAGTCTCCATAAAAGGAGATTTTGTAGAAGCACTTCAAAAATTAAAAATTAAGGATTTATTTTTTAGGGATATTCATCCTACAAGAAAACCGGTTCTTCTTGGTAGTAATTGGGGCAATCATTTCACAATAGTTATAAGAAATATTGAACCGAGAGAAAATTTAGAGGATAGAATTTCTCAAATTATTGATGAAATTAATAAAAATGGATTTCCTAATTATTACGGATTACAGAGATTTGGATATTTTCGTCCCAATTCACATTTAGTTGGAAAAGCTCTAATGAAGGGTGACTTCAAAGAAGCATTTAATCAGTTTATGTTAACTATTTATCCCTTTGAAAGTGAAAAAATTAAAGAAATCCGCAGAAATTTAAAAGAAACAGGAGATTTTAAAAAAGCTTATGAACAATTACCTAAAAAACTTTTTCATGAACGAGAAGTAATAAAACATTTAATCGAATATCCAGATGATTATCAAGGGGCTTTCGGAAAACTACAAAAACAACTATTTACACTTTTTATAAGTTCATATCAATCATATCTTTTTAATAAAGCAATTTCATTACGGGTAAAGAAGAATATTCCTTTATCAAAACCCGTTAAAGGAGATGTAATATGTTTATTAGATGATGATAATGGACATCTTACACAAGTTATGTATATTTACGGAAACTGGTATGATAAATATTTAGAAAAGGCGTTAGAGATTAATAGGGCAACAATAGTCGCCCCAATTATCGGTTTTGGAACTAAGTTTGAGAAATTTCCTTTAATGAAAGAGCTTTATGAAGAAATTTTTAGGGAAGAAAATATTGATTATTCATTCTTTAAGAGTTATTATAAATCCGAAGCTGAAGGAAAAGGAACTGTCAGAGCAATTTTTCTAAAGCCTACGGGGTTAACACAATTTTCATTACAAGATGATGATTTAAATCCAGGAAAAAAGAAATTAAGAATTGAATTTTCACTAAAAAAAGGTTCATACGCTACAATGTTAATACGGGAAATAATGAAGTAAATATGAGCATTATTAAGGGATATAAATTTTTTGAGATTTGAACAATACTAAACCAAAAATATTTACTACTTTTATCATAATTTCAAATGTACCTGAAGTATTATAATGATATAGAGGTGTTTTAAGTATTATTTTTCTATTTTTTGGAGATCTAAAAGAATACCAATCATAATTAAAGATTTCTCCATTATAATTGAAATCAATTGCCCAAAAATCAATCCAATCGGAAAATTTATTGATATTCCTTAAAATATTGTCTTTTATAAAATTTTTATACGGAATTATATAATCTTTTAATGAGATTACAACACTTTTATTCGATTGTTCAATCTCAACTTTAAAATCTGGGTTATTCTTTTCATTTAAAATATAATTAATATCTAAATTCTTTTTGAAAAAATCAAAATCCATTAAATTTTTCTTATTAATAAAATTCCTTTCCCCTAATAATAAAAATTGACTGCATTTTTTTTTATAATCAGTTTTCCAATTTAATAAATTATTCGAATTTGGTAGATTTAAAAGTCGTTTTAGGGTAATATAAATTGCATGTTGAGTAATATCGCAACCTATCCATCTGCGTTTTAATTTTTCAGCAGCGGCTAAAGTTGTTCCGGAACCACAGAAAAAATCTGCAATTAAATCATTCTCATTTGAGGATGCTAAAATGATTCGCTTTAATAATCGTTCCGGCTTTTGAGTTGAGAATCCTTGATATTCTAATGTATTTGCCCGAATATACGGAATATCCGTCCATACATCACGAGGAAAAACACCATCTCTCTTTATATAAACTTTTTGCGAAAGTTTAATACCATCATGACTCCCGCCTCTATAATAATAAATTCCATTATCATCTTTTTTAAGAGTTTTTTTAACCCTATCGGAATAATCCATATAAATTTGAGGATCATCATTAAAGATATAATTATCTGATTTGGTATAAAATAATATAACATCAAATGAACGTACATAAAAACGTTTTGTTTTAGCTGATGCTGCGGGATAATGCCAAATAATCTCATTTCTAAAATTCTTTATTCCAAAAATTTCATCCATAAGTATTTTAACATAATGGCTTATGTGCCAATCTAGATGGATATATATTGAGCCTGTCTCTAAGAGAAGTTCTTTCATAAGTAAAAGGCGTTCGTATATGAAATTCAGGTAAGTATCAATTCCACCCGCCCAATAATCATCATAAGCTTTCTTTCTTATCCAATACTTAGATTGAGTAGATTTTGAATTTTCTCCAATAATTATTTTATAATTAAATTTACCTCCCGTAGCAAAAGGAGGATCAAAATAAATTAAATCAATTTTTTCCTTGAAATAATTTAATAAAAATTTTAAAACTAACTTGTTATCTCCTAAAAAAAGAAGATTATGCCAATTTCCTTTTTCTAATATCTTATTTAAATTATTAATTGGAATTTTTTTACTATTCTGGCCGAATCTCTCTTTAATTTCAAAATGGATATTAATTTCGGGTTTTATCTGAACATCTTTCTCTTTTTTATTCCATGTTAGATTTGGCATCAATACTTATTTAGGTTTTATAATTAAAATAAATATTATATTACAATTTTAATATCGATTATAAATGAATCAACAAATTGTCGAAAATTATATTAAAGCCGGAAAAGCGGTTATTGCCGCAAAAAAATTAGCAAAAAAAATTGCCATTCCCGGAAAATCATTCTTAGAAGTTGCGAATTTATGTGAGGAAGAAATTTTAAAAAATGGAGCTCAATTGGCTTTTCCGATTAATATGTCCTTAAATGAAATTGCCGCTCATTATAGTCCTCCAATTGATGATGATACAGTAATCCCTGAGAGAGGGCTTCTTAAAATAGATGTTGGAGCACATTATAATGGGTATATTGCTGATTCTGCCTTTACTATTAATCTGGATGAAGACCCTAAACTTCAAGATTATATAACAGCCGCAAAAAATGCATTAGATGCTGCAATAGAAATATTCAGACCTGGAACTAAACTTTATGAATTAGGTGAAGCAATAGCGAATGAAATTATAAAATTTGGTCTAAGACCTATAACTAATTTAGGTGGACATGAATTAAAACAATATAACCTACATGCAGGACCATTTATCCCCAATTATAAAGAAATTATTCATAATCAAACGTTAAAAAATGGAGATGCATATGCATGTGAACCTTTTGTTACCTCAGGAGTAGGTAAAGTAGAGAATGGTTCTAAAGCCTATATTTTTCGATTTCTAAAAAAGGTAAAAAAGAATATTCCTTATGAGGAAAAAGGATATATGACTAAAATTGAACAAAATTTTAAACATCTTCCTTTCTCACCACGTTGGTTAGAGAATAGAAATCTTATACCTAAAAATAAAATCCAAAGAATAATTGATTCATTTTTAAGGAGAAAAATAATTGATAAATACCCTATTTTAATAGAAAGAACTAAAAAACCCGTAGCACAATACGAGCATACAATAATAATTGATGAAAATGGTAAAACGATTGTCACTACAAAAGAATGAAAATCAAAAAATAAATGTCGTAATTCTATGCGCTGGAGAAGGACGTCGTTTAAGTCCGAAAACTCTCTCCTATCCTAAATCACTTGTTAAGATTAAATCGTTTAATAATAAACCAATTATTAAAATTACCCTCGAACAAATTGTTAAAATAAATTCTTTTAAAATATTTATAGTGATAGGACATCAAGGTATTAAAATTCGCCAATTTATTGAAGATCTAAAAAATAATGAATTTAAAAATATTAAAGCTAAAATTCAAATAATAGACTCAAAAAATGATTATAAAAAAGGTCCATTATTCTCTCTCCTTTCGATTTATAAACATAAAAATCTTTTTTCAGAATACGATAATTTCATAATATTTCCTGGAGATACAGTATTTCAAACAGAATTAATAAATAATATTTTTCAGACTTTGATTAAAAATTTGAATAATCTCAATAGAACACCTATAATTTTTTATAGAAAGCTCAAAAAAGACCTTAAAAAAAAGAAATTAAGAGATCTACATGAGAATAAAATTATCTCCATAATCGAAATTAAAAAATCTGAAAAAATTGAATATGCTACTAAGATAAAACAAAAAAATCTCGGAGAAGTTAAAAAAGGGGAGGAATTTTATCAAATTTTTCCAATATTTGCTTTTAACTTTAAATTTTTTGAGATATTAAAAAATTTAACTAAAAAAGAGAGCATTAATACTCTTAAAGACGCTATTAATAATTTTTTACAAGAAGGAGGAGCAATTCAGACAATTAAAATCCAAAATAAATTCTATTTTTTTGATATTGATACAGAGGAAGATCTTAATTTAATAAATAATATTTAAAAAATAAGAAAAAAATGAACAATAGTAAACTTCGAATTAATGAAATTCTCAGGAACCTTGTATGAAAGAATTCCTTGAGAATTATAAGGGAAATATCGAAGTTTTACTATAGAATTGCGTAGAATCCTGTTTTTTAGAATATTATTGTTTTTATGTCTCATGTATCTAAAAATATATTCTACAAGAAAATCTTGTGTTAAGGTTTCTACGCTTAAAGTTAATTATTGTAATTTTTATATTTAATGAAATAAATGAAAATGTGCGTATTATAAGATACTTTTAATTATGATAGTTTTAAAGTATAACGCACTTTAGGATTAAAGTTTAATATTTATTACGAAATTATGTTAATCCAATAAATTTTATCCGAATTTTATAAGAACTTATCATCGAATAATTTTCGACTCAAAATAAAGCAATCAAAAGTTTCTTCAGAAACTTTAGAAATAATTATTACGCCGTTTTATTGAAAAATGTCGGCTACTTATTGTATTAAACCAATGCAACAAATTTTTACTATTGTTCAATATATATGATACCAAATTAAGTATTTAAATCTTTAGCTTATTTATAATAGAGAAATATCATTTTAAATTTAGTTTTATAAAATAATATATAAATTTTCAATGATTTTATTACAAGTTATGTCAAGTGCAGATGAAATTCCTATTAAAATAGAAATTTTCGGTTTAGGGGTTCTTGAAGGTATTATTATAAGGCATATAAGTCCGATTTCTGCGGACATTATTCTCGATAAAATGCCTTTTACACTAAGGGGTCGATTTGGTTTTGGAAATAATACAATTTGGACACTTTCTAATGCGGGAATCAGAAAAGGTCCGGATCCAAAAGCAGGAAAAAATGTTGAGAAAGGAGATATCATATACAATCCCAAAACAGATGAGATCTCTATAATTTTAGAAGATCAGGAAATGCCTAATAAAGTGAATAAAATCGGTAAAATAACTAAAAATTTAGACCTCCTCTCAAAAGCGAAAAATGGATTAAATAATAAATTTTCTAAAATATAAAATACTTTAGATTAATATGGCTGTTTCAAAAAGTTTAACAATTGTATTTACTTTTATCTATGCTGCCGTAATCATTTATCTTATGCTCTTTTTCATCGATCAAGATTTTCAGAATCAAATTATTTCAAGTAGGCATAATATATCGAATATAACTGCGGGGTCTAATTATTATTGGGCACTTTTAATTTCTTTTGGTATTTGCTTTTTAGGAAGTGCATCAATCGGATTTCCTGTTCCTTTCCCTTTCGTATTATTTTCTTTATCTAATTCCGTTTATTTAAGATATCTAAAACAAGGATTGACGTTAAATGAAATTTTAATTTCCGGGCCTTTTTGGTTAGAGATTTTAGGACTGGCAATTGTAGGAGGATTAGGATGTGCACTCGGAGAATTATCCGGATATGCCATCGGATATGGTGCTAAAGCTATAACTGAAGAAACTAACTCAGATTTACTTAAAAATATTGAAGGATTTTCAAAAATTATTTTTGAAAATGAAAAGAAAGTTCCTCTATATGTTTTTATTTTTGCTTTAACTCCTTTACCTGATGATATCCTTTTTTTACCATTAGGAATGATGAAATATCCAATTTGGAAATGTATTATTCCCGGCTGGTTGGGTAAAAATTTTACGACAATTTTTTATTGTTCTTGGCCGATATTAATTGCATTAGGATTTTTAGCTACAGGTGCACAGATGAATGATTTTTCAAGTATAGTAACAGAAGCTATAATGTTATTAGCGACAATTACTATAATGTTCTTTATTATGGCATTTAATTGGAATAAGTATCTTGAAAATCGTGAGAAAAAAAGAAAACAACAAATATCAGAAAACAAAGATTAAAAATTCAAAATTATCTAAATTGAATTAATTTAATTATTGAGAATTTAATATTTTTTAAGAGATGTCTTAATTTCTATTTATCTTTATTATTTTTTAAACAATTTTTACAGACAAATACCACTTTAGTTTTATTTTTTGAATTCGGATCGTGGTATATTTGCTTATAAATATAATTATTACATATTTCGCAAATTGCAGGAGTTCTCGTTTCTCCAATTAGCGGTCCTAAATTTTTAAAAGTCATTTTTATTACATATTTATTTTGATTTAATTAAAATTTCAATTTTAGAGATGATATCTTTTTGAAATCTTTTATTTTTTGAGTATTTATTATTCCTTCGACCTCTTTGGTAAAAAGGTCTACTTCCAAGCGAGATACTCGCAATTTCAACTCTAGGGAACAATTTATTTTTCAGAGTTTCTGCTACTTCGACCGCAGTCGCAATTTCTTCACCTTCACCTTTTATTAATAAAGATTTCTGACCTCCTGTAAAGGCATAGATCGCATCTTTTATTAGTTTATCTTTCTCGTTTCGATTTCTGATGAAAATCGTTGTTTCGTTAGGCATTTTTTATCATCGTAAAAAAACTTCTTGAATTGATTAAAAAGAGTGTTCAATCTAGAATATTCTCAAATTAATTAAAACATTTTCATTATATAAATAATATTATTTTTAAATATTTAAATTAAATAAAAAAGATAGGATCATTAATGAAATAATCATTTAAAGTGGTCTAAAATTTCTGTCGTAGATATCTTATATAATTGTAAAGAATGCGGTTGGACCTTCTCATTACAACGAAATAAAGTATGCCCCATGTGTAAAACACCCCCTGTAATAGATGAGAAACTAATAATCGAGACTATGCAGGAATATTCTCGACGTAAGGGGATTTTCCTTAAGAAAAAGGAAGCAAAAATGATAATGGTTAATTTTAAAAAGAAATATGGAAGATTGCCTACATTTAAAGAGATTTGGAACATTTCAGAAAAAATAATTGATCAGAAAACTACAGGTAAAAAATTAGTTATTAAACCCGATAAAGTTGATGAAGCTATTTCTAAGAAAATGGAAGAAATGAAGAAAAAAGCATTATCTAAAAAGGAAAGGAAAGAAGAACTTAAAAAGAAATTAGTTGCCGAAAAAGAAACTGTTAGCTCTGAAGAGGAAAATATAATTACTTGTCAAAAATGTGGTTTTAATAACCCTCCGGATTCTAAGTTTTGTTTAGAATGCGGAAATAAATTAAAATAAGTTTAATTCAAAATTTATTAAGTATAATATTATTTTTAATTTTCAAATTGCTTTTTCAAATAATCAAGAATCTCTTTATTACCATTTTTAATATCCTTTTCCAAAAAAGAAACTTTTTCAATTAATTCTCCTAATACCGTTCTTATTACATATGTACTATCTTGTAATGCCTTTCTTTCTTCTGCAGCCTCTTCAAAACGTTTATTTATTTCCTCAAAACGTTTATTAATATCTTCAAAACGTTTATTTATTTCCTCAAAACGTTTATTTATTTCTTCAAAGCGCTTATTAATATCTTCAAAATGCTTATTCATTTCTTCAAAACGCTTATTTGTTTCGCCAAATCGTCTATTTGAATGTTCTATTAATCTTGCTATATCTTCCTTAGTGGCAACTACTCCTGATAATGCAGTAATTATGGCACCTTTAATTTCATCATCCTCACGGATTAATTTTGCAATTAATTTTATTAATTCTTTTTTATCAATCATCATTTCTCTAAATATTTAATATAAATTTAAATATATATATTTAAATTTCAATTATTTATTCTCAGTAATATTAAATTCAGATTTTTTTATGAGATTATCCAAAATAGATTGATAAGTTGATATCCTTTCTTCAAAATATTCAATAATTTTTCTTTCATCGGTATCCAAATAATCATAGAAAGGAAATATTTTTTCAATACTTGAATTAAACTCCTGCAATAATTTATTTACCCATTCTTGTGGTTTTTCAAGCATTGCTTTAATGCGTTCACTATATTTTTTCCGCTTCTCTTCAAATTTTTTAATTTGATTCTTCTTTTTAATTTCAATTAATTCTTTTTCATATTTTTTAATAGTTTCTTCTATTTTTTCCCTAAATTTTGGAATCCTATAAGATTTCTTAAAAAATTCAGGATCCCATACATATAAATATCGCTCATCCTCTTCAGCCTCTTCCTCATCCTCTACAACCTTAATATCCCTTTTAGGAACTAAAATTAAGCCGAAGTTTCTCTGTAATTGGGCTAAATATTTTTTTCTAAGAGTATTTTCAATGTAATCTAATTCTTTTAATACTGCGGGCATCCCTTTTAAAACTTTTTCGATGATTTTATTGCTCTTTTCTTCAAATATTTCTTTCTCTTCTTCATATAAAATATCCACAAGGTGATAATCACTCAATATTCCCTCATCTACATCTGTTAATCTAATAGCAGAAACTCCCAAAAAACCCATTTTCTTCTCTGTATGATCAAATACAAGACCTACTGCAAAAGGATTTGGTGATTGATAACCTAATTGGGTATAGCAATCTATTTCCGAATAAAATCCACTCCCAAAACCAGGATGAGTATGCCACCACCCTATAATAAAATCATCCTTTTTATTTTGAATAGAACGCTCATAAATAGATTCATCTATTTGAGCCATATCTACATATTGCTTATTTTCATATTGAACTCCGGCTCGATCTCCAACAACCATGGGAATTGCATCCTTAACAAGAACACGGGAATTACCTTCAACACTACCAACAAGAATTCCGTATACTTCACGCCATTTTTTAGGCTCTATTTTATTATTTGCATATCTTGTGGCATAACCCACCATTCTTTTATATGCTTTCCAAAAAAGTAAAACGGGAGTATGCTCGGGGCTAACTACATATTCCGTCTTTTTATTCTTTAATTTAGAAATTTCTTTTTTTTTAATTTCTGACTTTGATATTATTTTTTCATCTTCTAAAGCAATTTTTTGCTTTAAATCAACCATATCCAGAATTTTTGAGGCAAATTTATGTAATTCGTCTTCCTCCTCATCAATTTTATCAATCTCTTCCTTTTTATCGGTAATTTCTTCAATTGTATCATTTTCACTAAATTCTATTATCATA
This sequence comes from uncultured archaeon, assembly GCA_964629395.1. Taxonomy (GTDB): domain Archaea; phylum Asgardarchaeota; class Lokiarchaeia; order Sigyniarchaeales; family SOKP01; genus CAZVTX01. Next base: position 722 of record CAZVTX010000014.1, on the reverse strand, counting down.
TTTTCTAATTGTGCATCATCATCTTCTAATTCTACTTTTTCGATCCCAATTTTTGGTTTATCTTCCTTTATTTTGGAGCCTCCTTTATTATCATCATCTAAAACCAATTTTTTCCAAATATTTTCGAATTTTGAATCGTAATCGGTGTTATCTTCGTTTTTTTCTTCTTTTTCATTCATAACTTATATTATTAATAGTTATTCTTAAAATAATATTTAATATTTTAACATAAATATTTAATTTTGCTTTTATAAAATTAAAATAAAATTTATTGGGAGCTACCGCAGAATTCACAGAATTTTGCCCTTTCATTAATTATTCTTCCGCAGTTTATACATCTTTTTTTGCGTATCTCTTCGGAATAAATTTTTTGCGGTTTATATCTGTATTTCTTTTTAAAATCAATCTTTTTAATATAGTCATATTTAGGGTTTAAGAATAATTCTTTTTGTATCCGAAAAGAAAAGATTAAAGTTGAAAAGATTGCAATAAGAATAAGTATCATAAAAAAAGAAGTAATATTGATAGGTTTTGTTTCAATATTATTAATTTCATTTGATTTTTCGTTATTATCTTCAATATTAACGATAAGATAAAAAGTTGCAACTATATTTACAGAAGCAATGGACGAATTCGCTGTAATATTTAGGTAATAAATATTTCCGGGTTGCCATAAAAAACTTTCATTGATTATTTTAACAAAATCATTATTATATTTATCA
>CAZVTX010000013.1:0-24201 GCA_964629395.1 uncultured archaeon | reverse complement strand
CATAAATGCGCTAAGTAATGCCGGAATCCTTGAAGTGATTTTTGCCTTTTTAGCAAATATTTCTGTTAATAGAAACGCAGGAATGGCTATAAGTGATGATATTAAAGACATCCCTAATTTTATTCCAAAATAGGAATTTCCTGTAATTATAACGAAAGGCACTAAATAATAATAGACTAGAGGAGGGTCATTGCTATCAGGAAAACCTGTATTTAAAATCTCTCGAACTTGTAAATCATAATAAGGACCATCGGGACCATATGAAATAGAGTATTGCATCAATGCATACATGTCAATGCAAAAAGAGACAATAACAATTGATATTAAAGCGAAAATCCACCATTTTTGTATAAAAAAAGTTTTTATTTTATTCGAATTTTGTCGAGATGGTTCATTAAAATCATTCATAAAAATTTAATCTAAATTATCCTATTTAAGATATTGTGCAATCAATCCAGCTAAAGAAACCTTTGCAGCTTCGTTATCTATCGTATCTGTACCAATAATTTCATCAGCACCGGCATCCAATATACGATATTTAGCACTTTGTAATAAAAGAGCGTGTGTCGCTACGGCATAAACCTTTCTAGCACCGCTTTCCTTTGATAATTTAATTGCAGTTGCCATTGTGCCACCTGTTGCAATAATATCATCAGCAATTACTACATCCTTTCCTTTTAAACTTAATTTTCCTGACATTGTTATTTCTCCTGTTTTTACGTCTCTCTTTTTCTCAAAAAAATCTACAGGAACATTCTCACCAAAATGCTTCGCAAATGCTTTTGATCTCTCAACAGCACCTTTATCAGGTGAGACTACTACAATATCCTTAGCTCCAAGAAATTTTATATATTTAGCAAGTTCACTCATTGAATCAATATTTACGGCTTTACAATCCAATTCCTCCAATACTTTAGGTGCATGGATATCTACAACATAAAATTCATCGATACCTAAGGAATTAATTAATTTTAAGAGTATATTTGCAAATTGCGATTCTCCGGGACGAAAGATTTTGTCTTGTCGGGCGTATGCAAGGTAAGGAACTACTACTATTATTTTTCCTGCACCCATACGTTTAACGGCATCAATCATCATTAATAATTCCATTATTCTTGCATTTTGATTATCGCTTGAACTCGGACCCGTTGATTGGACAATAATAATCTCTTTTCCCTTTATGATATCTTCGTTTTCTAGATTTATTCGTAAATAATTCTCTCCATCCGCAAACTTTTTAAATTCGGTATTGATATAATTAATTCCAAGTTCTTTTGCAATTTTAACACCAAGAGTTTGAGAAGCCGGTCCAACAATTAAGATTTTTTCCATTTAATCCATACCTTATTTTCTTTAATTTTTAAATATATTGAATAAATTTTTCATATTTTATAATATTTTAAAGATGTTTAACTAAAAATTCATATATTTTATCAAATAATTCGTCACGATGGTTTTTAAATGAATGTCCACCAGTTTCATATGTCAGCACATTTTCATCACTTAAACCGAGATGATTTTTAATATATATAAAATTTTCAAAAGGAATTTGGGGGTCATCTTTACAATGGGCTAAAAAAATTCGTTCTTTATTTGATGGAGTATTTTTAATAAAATATTTAGGGCTTATATGTTGAATTACGTCTTGCGGAAATGAAATCTTCTTTTTAAAGGAAGCATAATCATATCTGGTGCATAGAGGGATGAGAATTTTCGTCTTATCGTTAATGTATCCATGTGTTAATATCATTGCTCCGCCTAAACTTCTTCCGAAAAGAATTAGCTTATCATCCTTGATTTTATCCCTAAATTTTTCAAAAATCCAATCGATTACAATCCCTACATCGGAAAATATATTTTTTATTTGCTTGAGCCAATTTTTACCCGTCTGCTTGGCAGTTTCTCCATGTGCCCGATAATCATAAGAAAAAACATAAAAGCCCGCCTTTACAAATTTTTCCGTATAAAATTTTACGAAATAACTTTCTCTATGTTCTAATAAACCGGGAAAATTGATAACTAAAGGTGCTTTAGATTTTGTATTAGAATTATAATATAATGAACCTTTTAATCTTACTTTATTATTATCTACGGGGATATCATACTTTTCTTCAATTATATTTTCAGTCATAAAATTAGACCTGCTCAATAACTATTTATTGTTTTTGATTATATTTTTTTAATACTTTTCTTAAAGTCCTTACGCATAATTCTGCGCAGTGTTTATGGTCTTCTGGAAGACCATTTAAAGCTTTATCTATATCTTCAGGTTTAAGATTTTTTGCATATTCTATATCTTTACCTTCAATTAATATTGTTGTTTGGGAACCAGCCGCCACAGAAGCTCCGCAACCATCCGTGATAAAAGTTGCTTTCTCAATAATACCATCTTTTATTTTCAAATAAAATTCCATTAAATCGCCGCAAGGCCCACGATATGCTTCTGATATTATATCTTCACCCTCCATTTTACCCCAATTTTTTGGATTATGGAAAATTTCAACAATTCTTTCATTAAAAACCTCAAGTTCTTTCTGAATGATCTCTTTTTGAAGTTCCTCAACAAATTTATCAAAATCGTCATCATTCATAATTTTATCACTCCCTCTTAATCTAAGATCATAATTATTCAAGATGTTTTAATACATGCTTCTCTAAATCATCCAAGAAATTCTCGGGAATTCTTTTATAATTTTTTACAATATTTACAATATATTTTTTTAGCTTATTATGCTCTTCGATGCATGGGCTCTTGGCAAGAAATTCCTCGCCATGTCTCATTGCTGCCAAGTTTTCTGTAATAGTGATTAGTTCTGTAGCGATTATCCCATTAATATAAATTAAATCACCCAACATATTTTTTATATACATTAATAGCGATGCTTGATCTACCATATATTTTAAAAGTATCCTTAAAATAAAAAATTAGAAGTAAAAAGAGTTGAGAAAATTACATAAAGTAAGAAATCAAAAGAATCGTAGTAAAAATGAGTGTTCCTATAATTAATGTTAAAAACGCACCTAATCTGATCTTAAATGTTTTCATCGCATTATTTTCTTTTATATCCTTCATAAAATTCTTTAAATTAAAGAGACATTTTTTAAAAAAATTCTGATTTTCAGTTTTTATTGTAATTGGAATCCTATAAACAATTGTAGGTGTTTTAAATTCAATTACGTCAATAGGAACACATAGATATAAGAAAATGAGGAAAAAGCAAACAGCCATATATATTGTACTTATGATATTATCATAAATCACATTAGATTGAATAATTTCTGGGTCGATAATTGCCCATCCTTCCGTTTGCTGCAAAGTAAGCATGATAAGCATTCCGCAGATTCCGAAAATATCGAAAAAATCGAGCCTTCTAAACCATTTTTTAACTTTAACGGATTCAACCTTATAAGCCGTAATATATTGGAATTTATAGGCAAATCTTTTTTGAAATTTAAAGATTTTCTTTTCGGGATTATATTCAAATAAGGTGGCTCCTTTTCGGCTGAAATCTTCATTAAAAGCTTTAACTAAAAGCATAAATCCGTACATTAACGCAATCCACCAAAATAATGGTCCAAATAATATCATATTTGTTGCCATTATTATTGCAGATACCATTAAAAATAAGCCAAAAAGTGTATTAAAAAGTTGAAAATGAGTATTACTTACATTACTAAAGAGATTGTTTGCAGAGCCTTGAGAATCTGAATGAATCATTTCTAATTCCCTCTCTCTTTCAGAGATAATATCTTTATCTATACCGCAATTAAAAAAGTCGGCAATTTTTTCAGTTAACTCGGGTTGATTTCTTAATCTTAACGGAGAAAACCACATTTCATAAAGCATCTCATCAGTTGCAATCTCAAAATACTGTTGATGAACAAAAACCAATATAATTAAAGCAATTATTTCCAAGATAGAGATAAATGTAAGAGTATTTGAAAAAACATATTCGGGAGCTTGCCTTTCATTGTTAAAATAAAGCGGTACTCCTGTCATTAATTGTAGAACAATAAAAGGCATCAGCAATAATATCCATGCTAATTTTGGGCCAAGATGATTATTTTGATATCTTATTGCTTCGATATCTTTTTTTGGGATTTCGGTTAACCACGGACATAATGGTCTGAGTTCATAAAAGAAATAAAAATTTTCGGATTCCGAGAAAGTTCCCCGAAATACACTCAGCAATACATATAATAACAAACTGCCACCTATAATTAAAGCAGGAAGTCCAGTTACATAAAAATAAGAGGGACCCCCCAATACAATTGCATTTCCATAACGGGTCTCCCCATGTCCAATTCCCGATCCAAAAACGGTATATGTCCACATCCCAACAGTAATAAGAAATATCGCAGCAAGTAATCTTGTCAAAGCAAAGGAATTAAATTTAACATATTTTTTTACCGGTTCTCTTAAATCTCTCAGTCTTTTCAACGTTAATGAATTTTCTCTTAAATAATAAGGTGCAATCCAATATTTTGATGCAATTATCATTCCGAAAATAATCAATATAAGATCTATTACAAAAGATATGTTAATATCTCCAATGGTTACACCATAATCTATATTTAATAAAAGTAAGACAATCCCTAATGCGATTAAAATAAAACCGGTTATAAGAAAAATTATTCGTAAAATCCTTTTTAACGGATGTGTTTTTTTTAAATCTTCAATTTCTTGTTCCGATAAAACTGTCATATTAAAGCACTAGCAGGAGAAATATAAATTTAAATTATCTAATATAAATTAATTTTCAATATTAATAAAATTTCAAATAAAGAAAATTAAAAAGTAATTAAAAAAAATTACTTAAGTGCCTTTAATTTATGTTTTATAGTGAAGATTAAGCAGACTGCACTAATTGTTAAAGAGATAAGGAAGTATAATCCAAATGATATTTGAACATTCTCTACATTTTCAAAATCGGGATGATCAAAAGGATTTGTTGGACTCGTTCCCTCTTCTACTTCTTTACCATCCTCCCAACCATCGTTATCAGTATCAGCATCGTTAGGATCAGTTTTTTCATAAAATTTTTTCTCATTAGGATAAGTATCCCGAAATTCAATATAGTTCTCTAACCCATCATCATCTGCGTCTTCTGTTTTATCGCCTGGATTTAAAGGATCAAAACCATTGCTAACTTCCCAGCCATCCCACATGGAATCACCATCAGTGTCATATAAACTTATATTTGTACGCCATAATAATGCCTCTAAAATGTCATCCAGCCCATCTTTGTCCGTATCATTTGCAGTTAAAGGATATTTATCATAATTTAACGGATTATTACTGAATGTAAAATTTTGATTTGGTTGACAGATGTAAAAGCTAACATTTTGATTGTTTATTATTCTCGTGAAATTTTCACCTAAATATGTGCGATGAAGATTAGACCAATAATTGCCCCGTTTTATCGAACTCTCGAATAATTTATTATTTGCTAATCCGGTTTTATCTTGTATTTGATCAAGTGTAGAATATAAAAAATAGTTATCATAAATCAGATTATCCTTACAGATCCTTGGATTTCCGTTTGAAAAATAACCGAAATCTATTCTCAAACCGATTTTATTCCTTATGAATGTATTGTTAACAATAACATTCTTTGAGCTATTAACTATGTCAATACCGCAACCATTTGAAGATAATGTATTATTTTTTATAGTTCCGTTGACAACATTATATAGATAAATACCCGCTTTATAATTTCCGCTATTTAGTATATAAGAATCTTCTATAACAAAATAAACCCTTGTATTTTTGATTGAAATGCAATAACCAGACCCTCCAGCATCAATCTGTATTCCTTTAATCCGATAAGGATTATCGGCACTTCCATTACCCGTACAATATGAAGCGGTATTTTTAAGGGTCTCAAAATCATTATCATTATTAATTATTATCGGATTAACTTTTGTATAAGATGATTTTGGTTCGGGATACATTATTTTTTCATTGAAATTCTGATTTTTAGTAAAAGTAGGAACATTAATTATATATGAGGTTGAAAAGATTATTGTAATGAAGAGTCCTATCCCAATTATTAATCCAATATATTTTTTTGAATGATTCATAAATACTTTATTCCTATTATTTTAAACATTAATTTTATTTTTGAATTCAAAATATTTATAGTTTAAATAATTCTAAAATTAAAATAATCTTTTTCACTTCAATGGATTTAAAGGATTTTAAAGATGGATTAACGAGTTTATCATTTGTTATATTTATTTTCTCGCTTACATTTATGATAGGGTCAATTGTTTTAAAGCCCTATATTGCCTTAGAACCTATAGACAGAGATTTTATAGTAATTTTATGTATTATTAATATAATTTTTAGTTTTTACTATTTAAGAGAGGCTCTTATTATAGATAAGGTCTTCAAATTAGAAGAAAAATATATTTTACATTATGCTAAGAGAATATTAATTATAACCATAATATATTCCATTCATTTTGGCTTTTTTATTTCGCTTCTTTTTAGAGACCTTCATAACTTAGAGGTTATGATGATATATTTGATAATCATCATGCAGTTTTGTTTAATCTCGGTAATCTTTAAAGAAAGTTATGATTTATTATTTAAAGATGAATCTGAAAGGAAATATGAATTAGATTACAATAGAACAAGATATTTAGAGCCGAGCGAAAGAAGGGAACATTTGGATAAAAAGAGATAATTATTTTTTAGATATCTTTTCTAAAGCAGAATCAATCATTTGTAGTTTAGTAGAATATTTTTCCATTAATTCAGCATATTTCTCTACATCAATTTCTTTGTTTTCTAAAAGCATTTTTAGTTCATTAATCGTACGAACAATACCCGCTTTTTTATCTCTCAATTTTTCCTTCTTACTGTAAGGAATCTTTTTCTCTAATTTTTTCTTTTGAAATTCTTTAAATCTTTTAATATGAAGATCTTTAGGAACAAATTTCGTTAAATAAACCGAAGCTTTTGGAACGAATGGAGCAAGATTTTCGGGAATTATAATTATTGGTTCAGGGTCTTGAATTTTCTTGATTTCTTCATAATCTAACGGTGCAACCTCGTTTTCTTTAATATTTTCTTCAACGACAGAAAGGTTTATTTTTACATTTTCTTGTTCCTCTGTTGTTAAATCTTTTAAATTTTCCAACATAAGTTCCCAAATTTCTTTAGCTTTTGTATAATAAAAATTAGCTTTTTTCTGCAATTTTTTTATTTTATTTTGATTAAGATTTGTTAGCGAGGATTCTAAGGATGCTTTTGCCTTTAGAAAGCAGGCCCTGCCCATATCATAATGAAATTGGGCTCTAATTTGCTGTCGTTTCTTTTCTTCATGCTTTCTAAGATAAAAAAGCCTTTTTGACATAGCTGAAAGGCCAGCATAAAGTTTAGATGCAAAATAAAGATTATTATTGGCTTCTTCTTTTGATGCAGCAATGCTTTGAGCAAGAATACGGGATTCTTCGGAGTTTAATTCTAATTCTTCAGGTAAAAGAACAGTTCCTTTATCATATTGATGAATTGAAGCTGCACTAAAATATGCTGCCGCCTTATACATTTTACTGCTCTGAACCATTGAAATAATAGCATTATCCCATTCACCATTCTCTTCAAATTGTTCAGAGAGGTAAGAATAAGCCTTAGCCAATATCCATAGAGCTCTAGCGCATTCAAATACTAAATCATAAATCTCTATTTCTTTATTTTCTATAGGATCAAAAAATTTTTGTCTTATATTGAGCTCTTTTAGTATTGTTTTATGATTTAAATTTCCGTAATCCGTATTTAAAATCATCGTATATTCTTGAATTAAATTTAAGTCATCAACATCAAAATGCTCATCTTCTTTATCTAAGGCTTCTTCTATTTTTTTAATAGAGAAATGAAGAAACCTTATTCTTTGCATGATTTCTTCCGGAAAGAAGGACATAACTCAAAAGTTTTTGTTAAATTTTAGTTAATTAAAAATATTCTTTATTTTCTATTAAACTTAATTAGTAATTATAATAATTCATCGAAAAGTGTTGGATTTTGAAAAGTGAACAAAATCTATTTATTTTTGAATTTATTTCTGGTGGCGGTTTTAACAAGGAGAATATTCCAAGTTCTTTATTTTGTGAAGGATACGGTATGTTAAAATCAATAATAGAAGATTTTTCTTTAATAGGCTTTAAAATAAGTACATTATTAGATAATAGAATTCATTTTTTAAGAAACGATTTAAATGTAAAAAACATTAAATTTATTCATCCATCAGAAGATTATAACGAAAAATTTTCTGAATTGGCCGAAAATAATGATTTTATTCTAATTATTGCGCCAGAATTTGATAATATTTTGTATAATTTAAATAAAATTGTAGAAAAGTTAGGAAAGGAAAATTTAGGCGTTAATTTAGAAGCAATTGATTTAGGAACCCATAAATTAAAAACTTATAAATTTTTTAATGAAAATCATGTTAATACACCAATTACTTTTAAAATTCCATGGAAGGAGAATACTTTAGATATTGATTTTATAAAAGATAAAATGGAAGAACTCGGTACATCGATTATAATTAAACCCGAAGATGGCGTAGGTGCCGAATCAATTTTTATCATAGATAATTTAAAGGAGTTAAACGATTTTATTATTAGATTTAACACAATAGAAGATAAATCAGACAATTATATACTTCAGGAATTTATAAAGGGAGAGAATCTAAGTATTTCATTAATTGGTACGGGTGAGAATCCAATCATTTTAAGTATTAACTCTCAAATTATCAATTTAGATAAAAAGAATAAGACACTCCAATATTTAGGAGGATTTACGCCAATTAAAAATTTTAAAAAGTTGAAAAAATTGATCCAAAAGGAATTAAATAAACTTAATTTTTCAAATTTTTGCGGATATTTTGGAATCGATTTTATTTTAGAAAAATCGGGTAAAATTAATTTAATTGAAATAAATCCCCGTTTGACAACATCTTATTTGGGAATAAAAAAAGCTACAGAAAAAAATCTTGCAAATTTAATATATAACTCTCATATGGGGATAATAAAAAGCCAAATAGATTTGAAATTTAAATATTTTTCACATTATAGAAAATTAGAATTAAAATATAAGGGTGCTGCAAAAAAGGAAAAATTAAATAAAACAATAATCCCTAATATTTTAAAAAATATACCCGAATTAATAACACCGTTAATATCTTTAGAAGAACCTTTAGATATTGAAAATCCTAATTATTCATGTTTAATTGCCACTAAATGTAAAACGTTTCTGGAGTCGGAAAAGAGAATTGAGGAAATAAAAAACAAATTTAAAACTTTAGGATTCATAGGATCATCCTAAATAGCCAGAAATAGGACTGCTGTAAAGCTTCCATAATGCAGAAGTAATGTAATTATGAGACAATTTTCCATTTTAAGATTTTTTGACACACTTAAATTATATGTTAATAACCATAAAGACCAAACCTGACATAAAATCATTATAATTTTGTCAATTATAAAAAGAGGAAATACATCTATAAAATTAAAAGAAATTATTAAAAAATGAAAAAATAAATAGAACACCATAGGAAAATAAATAATTCCGAAAGATATTAGGAATTTTTTGGATTTTTCAGATTTTCGGTAAAAGATTCTACTAAAAGCATCTACTATAAAATAAAAAATAAATACATTAATAATAAAACCAATTGATAAAATAATATGAATCTCAATTGGCAAGGAATAAAGATCTTCCGTAGCGCTTGTAAAGAAAAGGAATATTGAAATATAACCGTTTAAACCGGATAGAATCGCACCGATAAAAATTACAATTAAAGAAAGTATGAGAACATATATCTGCACATCATCATTATAACCAAAATAGGATTTTGGAGTTAATCCCATCAAAATTTTTAATAAAGGTGAGTTAAATTCTTTATTTTCTAAAGTAGGTGCTTCAATTGATTCAATATTTTCTTTCAGAGAATTATAGGCATGCTCACCTAATTCGGTAAGATAATATTTTTTATTTTTCCTCTTCTCAACAAGTTGAGAAAGATTATTTAAATGATGATAAATAGTACCTGTGCTTACACCTAAATCCTTTTTTAATTGTGTAAAAGAGGTATAACCATTATCCCCTATAATTTTAATAATTCTTCTTCTAATTTCATGACTAAGTGCATAATAAAAATTTGCCTCCAAATTCGATTTTTTATTTTTTTTATGATTTTTCATATTATTCTCGTTAATTTTTTCGTACCACCATTATGTTTTTGTCATTAAAATATTAATATTATTTATTATAACGAATAAAAATCCAGTAATACATATGTAGAAGCCAATATTTGCATTAGCTAAGTAATCTAGTTCAGTGGGGATAAGATTAAATAAAAAGATTAACATAAAACCTAAACCAATAAAATAGATTATAATTGCGTTTATTTTATAATCTTCATCATAAAGTATTAAACCCGTAGCAAATAAACAAATTATTCCGCAAATTACAGGAAATAAATATAATAATGAGTTTTCCAATGAGGCAAAAGTCATAATAATATAAATCTGAAATAATGTTAATTCAGAAATCCAAGGTAAAAATTCTGAAATAATCATTAAAATTGCTCCAATTAGGCCAAAAAGTCGATAATCCAAATATTTTCTTAATGTCATTTCAAATCTAAAAAATTTTGTAATTTAACTAAATTAAATGATAAATTTAATTCAAATTTTTTAATTTTATCTTAGATTTTTAAAGAAGTTTAACTTAATAAATATTTAAGAATGACGTCTATAGAAGAAGAAAAAGATACGGAATCTATTCCTTTATTTAATTATTTGAAGCAGCATATTCCTATTGAAGATATTAGGGATTATGCATCGCCTAAAAGGATTGTAAGCATAGATGCTGTAAAAGGTTTCGCTATTATTTTTATAATGCTTGCTCATACTGCAGGTGCATGGTTAGATCAAGACTGGATCTATATATTTGGAATGATTTTTGCAGTTTTAGATATTTTAGGGCCTTCTTTATTTATTTTTTTATCTGCTTTAAGTGTGATTTTCAGTATTAAACGGAAGCAAGGAGTCTTACCTGATAAAGTTATCAGAGCCCGTATTTTTTCACGAGGATTAATGATCATGCTTTTAGGTGTTTTATATAACGTGATTTCTCTGCCGAATGTTCCCTTCCCTTTAAATTTATGGGGATGGAATATATTAATGTTTATAGGATTCTCTCAGATATGTGCTTTTTATGCACTTAAACTTCGTCAACCTGAAAGAATTTTTATCGGATTAGTAATAATCGCCACAGCTCCTTCATTGAGAGAGGTATTATATTTAAATAAAGATTCAAACATTATTGTGTGGATTTTTCATTTCATAATAACATCACCGGCACCTCATGTTACTCTCGTACCTTGGATTGGTATTATTTTTATTTCTACTATTTTTGGAGAATGGTTATATACTGCTATGGAAGTAGGATCAAAAGAGGAGTATGTATATTTATGTAGAAGATTCTTATTTTACGGTATTTTCATGGTTTTATTAGGAATTTTTATTGGCTCCAAGTTGCAAACACCAGAAACTATGCCTTTAGAAGAATATCCTCACTTATATTTATATTATATTATGAATCAACAGAATTATTATAAATTTGCAGGTATGCCCGAGTTTCTCATTAGAGGAACAATTAGCAATCAATTCTATAATTTAGGTGCGGCATTGATAATCATAGCAATATTCTTTCATATATTGGATATAAAAAAGAAATGGAATAATTTCTATAGTATGCTGGTATATTACGGTAAAGTTTCGCTAAGTCTATTTTTAATACATTATATCTTTCTTACGTTATATGTTAACCAATATAACATTGTATTCTTTCCTTTTATTGAAATTGCATTTTTAGCGTTTATGGGATTCTTCATATATATTTGGTTTGAGTATTTTGAAGGAAAAGGATCTCCTGAATATATTATGATCCAAGTAGGACGAATCGGGCAAAAGACGGGTGAAAAAGTTAAAGAAGAAATTAAAAAAACAGAAGAAATTATTAAAAAAGAGCTTAAGAAAATTAAAAAGAAGGAAAATAATAATAAAGAATCAAATTAATAAATTTATTTATTGGATTTTTTCTTCTTTCCTTCTTATAAAATAAATTAGAAAGATGATAAAAATTTTTGAATACTTCAAATTTTAATATTATAAATAATTAAAAATTTAATTATAAATAAAAACAATAAATAATTATAATAAAAACACTTGAAAGAGGTTATTAGAATTTCCGAAAATGAATATAAATTTAAGATAACACTTTTCGGACCGGGTGGTGTTGGAAAGACTTCGCTATTATTAAGGTACATAAATTAAGTAAAGGTTCTTTACTTGAGTGGAAAAGATTATTTTAGCGAAGATCTTAAAAAAACCATAGGTTCAAATTTTTTAATTAAAGATCTGGAGATAGACGGAAAAAAAGTGCGCTTATTATTATGGGATATTGGGGGACAATAGAGAACCGGCAAGTGCCGGACTCTGTCTTTTCCCAGTTCTATAAATTGCGCACGGTATATTTCAAAGGCTCAAATGGGGCAATAGGAGTATATGCCGTTGACTCTCCTCAGACGCTACTAAAAATCCCCGGTTGGGTAAGTTCTATTAAAAAGACCGTAAAGAAAAACATTCCGATGATTTTAATAGGAAATAAAATAGATTTAGATCGTGAAGTAGATAGAGCAGAAGCAGAAGATTTAGCTAAAAGATTAAATTGCGAATATTTAGAAACCTCTGCTAAAACAGGAGAAAATGTGGAACTTGCATTTGAAAAGATCGCCCGTGCTTGTCTTGAGAATATAAAAGAAGAATAATAATTATTTTTATTTTCCTTACAATTATTTTATATATTTTTATAGTATTTTAAAAAATCTCTTTTACATATTTAATGTAATAAGATTTTTAATCTGCGAAATTCTGCTTCTAATTCCTTTGGATTATTATATTTTATTCCAACTATCCCCATCTCTTCAGCTGTTTTAATATTATTTAATCCATCGTCAATATAAACAATTTCTTGAGGTTTACAACCCGCTTTTTTAATTGCCAATTCAAATATTCGGGGGTCAGGTTTTGACATTTTTACTTCATGTGATAATATAAATTCATCAAAATATTCAATAAAACCCCATTTTTCATTAAGAAGATATTCCCAATGACTTGCGTTAATATTAGATAAAAGAATAAGTTTATATTTATTCATATATCTGATTTTTCTTATTATCTCAATGACTTCCTCATTTCTTTTGGCTAAAACAGAATTAAATGAATCGAAAAATTCTTCTTGAGTTAAAGCACATATTTGTAAAAGTTCGCAGGTTTGATGATAAAATTCTTCATTACTTATTTTACCTTGATGATACAAATCGGATTGTCTCCAAAATTCTAAAAGTAATAAAGAATTTGGCTTATGAAGTGGAGACAATAAAATGACATCATTAAAAAATCTAGTATAATCAAATTCGATGATTACACCGCCTAAATCAAAAATTATTGCTTTAAAATTCATAATATTAGAAATAAATTATTGTCTGAAGTAAATTTTAGTTGAAAATTTTCTAAATGGTATCGGAAGCTTATATTTTGGAAATCCCTCAGTATCGGCTTCAAGCAATTCAAAAAGTTTTTCCAATTTCACATTATTATATTGCTCAGCAGTAATTTTTTGTCCTTTACTATTTATTTTTATCTTTTCACCAATTAATCTCTTTCTAATACTAATTGTATTATTTTCAATTTCCTTTTTTCCAAGAATAATTGTATATGGTATCCATTCTATCTCAGCTTGCCTTATCTTTTTCCCAATTTTTTCATTTCTATCGTCAAGATCCACTCTATATCCCTTATTATTTATAAGCTCCAAAAGTTCTTCTGCCCTCTCCATCTGTTCTTGACCAATAGGTACTATTCTCACTTGAACAGGTGATAACCATGTTTTAAAACCCGGAACATATTCTTCTTTTTCTCTAATTGCTGTCTCAATAAGACCCCATAATATTCTTTCAAGACCTCCTGAAGGAGAATTATGTAAAATTATCGGATGTTTAATTTCTCCATTTTCATCCTTATAATATATATTATACTTCTGTCTTTTTTTACCATTTTTATCAACCATATATTCAAGAGAACTTTCAACATCAATCTGTATCGTTGATAATGTTCCACTTTTATTTTGAGCGGAAAGGCACCCTCTTTCAAATTTCAATATAAAATAATAATATCTATCTTCCCATAATTCCAATAATGCAGGTTGATTTTCTTCTTTTATTAGTTCCTTTATCCAATCTTTATTTTGTTCATAAAAATCCTTAGTTGTTCTGAAAATAATATATGATTTGATTCCAAGACCTTCAAGAACCATTTTGTCTAATTCATATTGCCTTTTGAATTCTTCGATTGAAGAATCTAAATCTTTACAAAGTGTATGAAAATCAGGCATTACAAAACCTCTTAACCTTCTAAGTCCGGTAAGTTCACCCTCTTGTTCTCTTCTAAAATCATATTGCTCCCACTCATATAATCTTAACGGAAAATAATGCGGACGTAAATTCATTTTGCTGAACATATCAAATTGTAAAAAATCACCCGCAAACCGAAGTAAATATCTATCCTTCCCCGATTCAACCCAATATGTCCTTGCCGGAAATCTGGCTGTTTGAGCAGTTAATTTTTTGTTTTTAACGGTATACATAATTGGAGTATCAACAAGAATAGCACCAAAATCGATTATTTTATCCTCTAAATATCTTTTTATAAGATTTTTCATGATTACCCCGTTAGTATACCATCGTAAATTTCCAGGATCGGTATTGGGGTCAAAGTCTACAAGTTCTCGCTCTTTCATAAATTTAATATGCGGAGGTTCAAAACCCTTATCAACTCTTCTTGAACCTAATTCCGATTTTATAAAATTTAAGACATTTTTATCATCTATTCCCTCGATTTTATTAAGCTGGTCGATTTTGGACTTATCTATTTTGATTTCTTTTCCATCAGGTAAAACAACAAAAAATTCTGCAGTTTCAATATGCTCTTCGGGTTGAATATATAACTTTACATCTCGATACATTTCAGCTACTTCATGCCCTAAACAGTTTATTTTAAAGGATTTATACCACCCGAAAGGAGAAAATTTAGCTTCAATTCCTTTTTCATTTAATATTTTCGCGATTTTAGGACATACTTCCATAGCATTTGGTTCTTGACTTAAAAACTTACTTAAATGAGCCCATGGATAAACTAAAACTTTATCAACCCTATACTTATCACGATTGCAAATCAATTCTACATATTCTCTGGGTTTACCTTTAATTTTTCCTTCCTCTAATTTTTTATTATATTCCCTAATTTCTTCATTTTTCTGTCTTATTTTTTCCGGAAATCCGGTAATTAATTCTATAGCTTCTTCAATGACCTGAGCTCCTTGATTTGCGATTATATCGGTGTCATAAGTATCTTGATCTTCTACAGATACAAATGCTACCAGAATTAAACCTTCCATTTTGATTTGCTTTTCAGGAAATTCTTGAGGATTCGATGTTGCTTCTTTATTTTTAACAACTTCCACATCTTGGCTATGAATTAATAAGATCTTCATAAAAATCACTCGTTTTTAAAAAAATTCTAATAAAATCATTACTTTCAATTATTAAAATTAGAATAAATTTTTTTCTAAATTTCTATAATTATGCAATTAAAAAAGATTTTTTCGGAAATTACCAAAGAATTAGACAATTTAGATCAAGATCGGGAAGAAATATTAAAGATTTCACGACAAATGATAAGAAATTGCGGGATTGCTATTAAAGCAATTCATAGAAAAGATTATTCGCTCTATAAAGAAAAGATTGAAAGTATTGAGAAAGATCATGAATTATTAAGAGATTTGGTAAATAAAAATCCCTTCATATTTGAAAAATATTTAAAAACACCAGAACAAGAATATATTGAAGCTGTTTGCTTATACGCAATAATTGAAAATAAAGATTTCCCTAAGCCCGCTGATTATAATGTTATATCTATAAACTATCTTTTAGGAATAGCTGATGTAATAGGTGAACTACGTAGATATGCATTAGATCAAATAAGAGCTGAAAACTTTGATAAATTAGATTATATTCTCGAAAAAATGGAAGAATTATACACATATTTATTTTCATTGGATTATCCTAAAGGCTTAGTTCAAGACCTCAGACATAAGACGGATATCGCCAGAAATTTAATAGAAAGAACACGAGGCGATATATCATTATCCCTTCAAATGAATAGATTAAAAAATACATTAAAAAAATAATGATTAAAATGCCTTTTGATGTAGATAAAATTAAGGGAAATGCTAAAATAAATTATGAAAAAGCTTGGTTAGAGACAAGAGATCTTTTAAAGATTGAAGGAAAATTATTTGAACTTCAAAAAAAAGGAAAATCACACCCCGTGCAAGATTTTATCTGTTCTGCTCGATTAAAAATGATAAAACTTGGTTTTGAAGAATTAATTTTACCTATATTCATTGAGGAAAATGAAATCTATAAGCAATACGGACCAGAAGCGGCATTAATTTTAGATCGCCTCTTTTATATTGCAGGATTGCCCAGACCTGACATCGGGATTTCAAATGAGAAAATTGAGAAAATAAAAGAAATTATACCTAAATTTGAAAAATTTGAGGCCTTAAAAAATATCTTTCGTCGTTATAAAAAAGGAGAAATTGAAGCTGATGATTTAGTAGAAGTTTTTATTGAAGAATTGGATATTAAAGAAAGTGAAGCAACAGAAATTATTGATAAAGTTTTTCCTGAGCTAAAAAATTTAAAACCAATTCCAACAAAAACTACGCTCAGGAGTCATACTACTGCTGCTTGGTTTAAAGTTCTTGAAAAATTATATAAAAAAAAGAAATTACCATTACAATATTTTTCTATTTGCACAAAATTTAGAAGGGAGCAAAAAATAGATGCAACACATCTCTATGATTCTAATACATTATCATTAGTAATTATGGCAGAAGAAATATCGTTAGAAGATTGTCGTCGAATAGCAGAACAAATATGTAAAGAACTCGGATTTGAAAAGAGTAGGACAACAATTAAGAAAGCAACCTCCAAATATTATGCCCCCCAAACAGAATTTGAAATTTTCGTTCAGCATCCTAAAACTAAAGAATGGATTGAAATCGGGGATGGAGGTTTTTATAGTCCCGTTAGTTTAGCCCAATATGGTATAGAATATCCTGTATTTAATATTGGATTTGGAGTGGAACGGATCTGTATGATTAAAACAGGAGTAGAAGATATACGAAAATTAGTTTATCCTTATTTTTACGAGGATATTTCCTTCTCTGACGAAGAGATTAGTAAAGGGATTAGATATAAAAAAGAACCACTTACAGAAAGCGGAATACAAATACGTGATGCGATAATACAAAAAGCAATTGAGCATAAAGACGACCCATCGCCAATTGAAATTGTAGTTTGGGAGGGAACGATTAAAGATAAAAAAATTAAAGTAACTATCTGGGAACAAGATAAGGGAGTTAAACTTTTAGGACCCGCAGCATTAAATAAGATTTGGGTAAAAGATGGAAATATATTAGGTTTACCTCCAGATAAAAACCCAGAAGGTGCTATATATACGGGAAAAACTTATTTAGAGGGTATTGCATCTTATATGGCTTATAGTATAGAGACTATGCTTGATCAAAATAAAGAAAGTTTTGATTATCGGGTTAAAATGTGTTATAGAGCTTCAGAAGTTAATTTAGAAATTGATGATATGATCTTGGAATATATTCATTCAAAACAAAATAAAATAGATATTAGAGGTCCCGTGTTTTTGGGATTATCTTATAAAATTATTCAATAAATAAAAAATAAAAGAGATGAGGGAAATTCCAAAAAAAGTTATGGTTGCAGGTACTTTTGACATTATCCATCCGGGTCATATTTTTCTCTTTAAAGAAGCTGCAAAATACGGAGAGGTATATGTGGTAGTATCTACGGATAAAAATGCCGAAAGATTTAAGGGCCAAAAGCCGATTATCCCCGAAGATCAACGATTAGAGGTCGTTCAAAATATTAAAAACGTCAAAAAAGCAATTTTAGGAAGGGCAGATAATAATACTTTAAAAACAGTTGAAGAAATTGATCCTGATATAATATTATTAGGACCTGATCAAAAGTATGATGAAAATACTTTAAAAAAAGGTTTAGAAAAAATAGGATTGGGACATATAGAAGTTAAAAGATTAACAAAATATTATGATAAATATGAGCTTCATTCTTCCCGATTAATAAAAAAAAAAATTATTGAAGAATTTAAAAATAAAGAATTATAGAATTTAAAAAATGAGTCAAAAGGAAGAAAAAGATTTTATTACACCAGAAAATTATGCAAATTGGTTCGCATTATATCATTTATGCAAGAATATAAAAGATCAAAAGGCAGTTCATATAAGCAGCGGTAATTTTGGGAAAATAATGAATACATCTCAGCAAACAGCCTCAAGAAGATTAAAAGAACTTGAAAAATTGGGCTGGATTGAGAGAAAGATAGAACCTAAAGAACAAATTATTCGGATTACAAAAAAAGGTGCAGATATTATGTTAACTATGTATAAAAATCTTAAAGAGATTCTTGAAAATATTCTTATTGTAGGAGTTGTAACTAGCGGAATGAAGGAAGGCGCATATTATGTTGCAATTAAAGGATATTATGATCAATTTTATTCAAAACTCGGATTTAAACCCTATAAGGGAACTCTTAATTTAGAATTAAGTGATTTAAATAATGAGCTTTTAAGGGAAAATTTAAAAAATCGGATTCCCGTAGTGATTGAAGGATTTAAGGATGAGAATTCGGAGCGGACATACGGAGAAGTTTTATGTTATGATTGTTATATTTCACGATTAGATGACCAAAAAAATAAAGTAAAAGCAGCAATACTAGATATTCAGCGAACACACCATAAAAAAAATATTATCGAAATTTTAGCAGAACCATATCTAAGAGAATACCTAAAACTTAAGGACGGAGACAAATTAAGAATTGAATTAAATAAAGCGTAATCTTTAATTATTCTTTAATAAATTGTTTTAATATTTGTTTTCTGATTTTTACTGCACGAAATATATAAGTACCTATAACCAAAAACGTGTAAATAAATAAAAATTCATTAAAATAACCATAAAAATAAGCAAATACTGATGTCATAAATAAATAAAAAAGACGCTCCGATCTTGCCATTAATCCGATATCATAATCGCCATGGTAAATAGTCTCTGCTCGAGCTCTCGAATAACTAATTAATATTGTTCCGGTGTAAGCAAAAAAGATAATTAATTTCATATCAATAAAACCCCATAGAACCTCCTCCCATAAAAATAATAATATCCCGAAAAAAATTATAAATTCGGAAAAACGATCCATAGTAGAATCAAAAAAGCCACCCCATTTGGACGACTTACCGCTTAAACGTGCAATAGCCCCATCAATTCCGTCAAATAGCCCGCAGAGAAAGATAAAAATTCCAAAAAACAATAAATTTTGAAAAATAATAATACTCAAAAATGCCAAAAGAGAAAAAATAAACATAATTACCGTAGCTAAATTTGGAGTCATTCCTAATTTATTAAATAAACTTGCTAGTAGATTTACTAACGGTTTGAATATATATCTAACACGAAATTTTGATGGCATAATTAGTTTTGAGCTTTATGTTTTCATGGGCGGCAAAGTTAGAGCTTTTAATTCCTGCTCTTCAACTTTTTCAAAAATTTTAATATTTTTTAGTCCTAAAATTGCTGTAAAAAATCCAATTATTATGCTATATATGAGTAAAAGTTCAATACAAATTATAAATAAAGATAATGCGTCCGATCGTATAAGATAATAATTTCCTGATTGCTCATAGAAAATGAATTGATCCCATATCCTTAAAAAGAAAAATGAAATGAAAATTACGGTGGCAACTACTATTGAAAGTGTCGAAAAAAGCCGCTTCTGAATAATTTTACCGAAAAATCCAGATACTGCAAAAATAAAAGCAGAAGCTAAAAGAATATAAGAATTAAGATTGATATACAATAAATATAAGTTAATATCAATTTTATAATGCAAATAATCGTTAAATTCCGTGATTTTGGAAAATAATAAAGTCCAGAGAAATACACTGCAAAATATTGCAAAAGAACTTGCAATTAAATTCATAATATAAAATATACGGGAATAATCTTTTAGTTCTAATTTAATTCCGGGAATTTTTCCCGTAAAACTCTTCTCTTTTAATTCATCAATCTTATTTAAAATTATTTCAGGAGAATTATTAGTAACTCTTTTAAAACGATAAGGAACGTATTTTCTCTTTAATTGACCTAAAAGTTCACGTGCAATACTTCTATTCCTTGAAGAACTTTTTTCACCCTCATAAAACCAAATAGTCTCGGTAGAAGTATCTACAATAACTACAATATCACTTTCGGTCATATCTTCGGCTCTAAACCACTGTCCCTTTTTCATTTTGTAAGGAAAAAGCTTTGTAGCGGACATTTTTAAACTTAAAATTTCTAGCTTTTTTATATATATAATTATAACTTAGTCAATATCATATTTGAATTCAATGCTACTTAATAATTTGGAAAAATATTTCAATTGATTTTGATTTTTTTTATTGTAATTTTATATTTTTACAATAATAATATTAATTACAAAATTTTAATAATATCGAAAAAAGGGATGAATTTCAAGTGAAATTGCGTCTGGTACTTAAGACTACAACAAAAAAAGGGAAAGATGCCCTTATTAAACTTAATATTGCTCCAAGTAAACATTTGGGCTTTATTAATTTCGTAAATCTCGCTTTAAATCAAAATAAAGATGTAAAAATATATTTTGAAAAGATTTCTAAAACAGGAGAGGTTGAAGTAAGTAAAGTAGAAGGCGTTTTTAAATTCCAAAAAGCTGATGAGAATCAACTTAGAGAATTGGAAGAGGAAATTAAAGAACAAGAAAAACAAAGAAAAAAATTAAAACAAAAGCGAAAATATAAAGCATAATAATTATTTCTTTAGTGATTCTTTATTATTTCTCTTAGTATTTCTCCCTTAAAATGATAAAAAGCCCAATTTCACTAAATTTTTACAGACCTTAAAAATTTCCTCGGGGGCTATTTTTAATTCTGTTGAGATCTCTTCTATAGTTTTACTCCCATCTACACATGACAATATTTGTAAAGATTTTTTTCCTGAAATATAATATTTCGGGTTGATTTTACCTTTAATTTTCGGAATAGGTATTAAATCGAAAAATTCAGGTTTATGAGTTGCATTTAAGGATTTTTTTATCTCATCATCTTCTTCAAGCTTTTCTTTAACA
Source organism: uncultured archaeon (assembly GCA_964629395.1). Classification (GTDB taxonomy): domain Archaea; phylum Asgardarchaeota; class Lokiarchaeia; order Sigyniarchaeales; family SOKP01; genus CAZVTX01. Next base: position 2,802 of record CAZVTX010000013.1, on the reverse strand, counting down.
TTATTAAAAAGTGTTATAACCTTTTCCTTGAAGTCCTTTTCACTTTCTTCCTTTTCTTCTATTATATATTGTTCCAAAACCTCTTCAAAAGCCTTAAAAGTATCTTTTCTTCCACGCCAATTTAATATTTTTTCAATGTTATATTTTTTAATGAATGTTTTTGATATCTTTCGTAATGCTCTCTGCACATTAACACTCTTAGATTGTTCATCAAATGTTGCAACATATATCAAATTTGGCAGACTGGGATCCTTAAGAAAAGAAATCTTCATATCTTCCGCATTTGATAACCGTAATTCGCTCACGGAGCCTAAACCTTCAAATTGATCAGAAAAAGAATTAATTGCGGTAAAAAAGCCCGATAACATAATTAAATTATCCGTCTTTTTAAAAGGACTATCCTGCCCGGAAAATGATTTTGTTAATAATGGCATTCCATCCTTTATAATTACGAGATCCCGTATCATTTTAAAATTTAATAAATCTCCTTTTTTACTAAATATTAAATCTAATAATATGAATGATTATCATATCAAAAAATTAGATAATACCGGGATATCATATTAAATGTTCAAGCGATATTGATTTCAAATAAAAAAGAAAATAAAAGAATATGATAAATTATAAAAAGTGAATTTCTATTAATTAAGTGATAATTAATTAGTTTATTGATATAAACGAATTTTACTACTATTTCAATCAAGAATAATTCTAAAAGAGAATTAAAAGTTATAAAAGATTTATGAAGCTGATTCTATGGATGATTTAATTAGAAAATTGATAATACAAGAAAAATTAAGACGTATAGATAATTTTAGCGAAAAATTTAATAAAAAATTAAAAGAAAAAGGTCTAACCTTAGAAGATATTATTAAATCAGGTGAAAACATAAGGAAGGAGATTCTTAAGGAGAGGAATATCATATAAAATGATTTCAATTGTTATTGATGCAAATATAATTTTTTCCGCATTATTATAATGAAAAAGGACTGGAGTACTCCTTGATTAATTCCATAATAATGAATCCTGAAATAGAATTATTTGCTCCAGATATTCTATTAGATTATAAAATAAATAATATTTATGATTTTGTATCTTCGATAGCTTTTACAACAATAGTAGTAATTATAATGCTCATAACATTTATCATGATAAATATAGCTGCTAATCCTATATCTGTCTCAACATCTTTTAACAGCATTACAATAACCATTCCTATTATTGCTAAAGACATTAATATAATAAATATAAGTAAAATGGGGGCTAATAAATAACCATATTTATTATCCTTCAATAGCAATATTGCTGTAATTAATAGTGCTGGTAAGAATATCGTTAAATCTAATACATGAACAGGATTTGTAATAACACCATTATCAATTACACTTTGAGGGATCTCATTGTTAATTAAAGCAGGAATAATTTCCGAAAGCCAAACAAAATAAAATAATATGGCTATAATTATGAAGAAAATGCTTATCATCTTAATAGGAATCTCATTCTTATACCAATCTTTTATAGGATTATCAGTCATGTTTAATAAGAAGTATAGAAAGGAGTAAAATGATAATCCAAGTATAGTACAATAAACTAAGAATAAGAAATTAAATGGTTGTGCAAAGCAATATATAACATAGGTGTAGATTACATAACTTAAAAGTCCTGCCCAAATAAACATAGCTTTTTTATTCCCTTTATAATAGAGTATGGAAGATATGAATAAAAGGGGAGCTATTATAAAAAAATTCACAATATCTTGCCCAATACCCTGAACGGCAAATGATTTTGTATTTCTTGCATATGTTTCAGCTATGAAAATACCTGAATAGCTGGCAATGATAAGAAATATCAATAAAAGTAAAGATAAAATGAGAATTATTTTACCATGCTTATTTTCATCTCTTTTTCTAATTTCATTCATATTCTTTAATCAATTCTTTTATTTATCTATTTTCATTTATCTTCTCTAATTTTATTACTATAATTATCAATTTTTTTTTCTTTTTTCTATTTTTTTCTTATAATTTATAAATAAGAAATATAGAAATAATTAGATAATTATTTTCATAGAATACTTTAATTTAATTTGTTTGCTTAATAAAAAATTGAAGGAGTTGTAAGATAATAATTAAATTTCTGAAAAGGATAAAATATATAGTTTATCCTAATAGATTTTTCAAATTTTTTTAATATTTGGTTATTTATTTAATATAAGATTCATATTTTTTTCAGCAATTCCAATTTTGGCAACTATTCCTGAATTAAAATTTAAGTAATCGCTTTCTATTCCATCGCTGAAAATTGCCCCATTTTCCGGCATTTTAGATTCAATCTCTATTCTCTTATTTAATCCCAATGACCTATCTTTTTAAAATGTAAATTCATCTCTTCACAATTGGGACAATAATAAGATGTTTTGGGTAATATAAAATTTTTTTTTATGTCCATTCCCCAAGAGAGAGCATCTTTTCCTTTTGAAGACTTTTTCTGAAGGGATGGATTATTATAAAAAATTAAAAATTCTCCGCATTCAGGACATTTAGCACTTTTTTCGGCATAATTTACGATTATCATTTTTTTACATTTTTTACAAAGCGCAGGAGCTAAACATGTCCGTTTTTTAACAATTTTACCGCGATCAACCTATTGTCTACCCGAAATTCTTTCTTGAAACCACATTTACATTTCGCTAAAATAATTAATCCCATAAATCATCAGAAAATTTTTAATTATTTATGAATTAAATTGCTATTCTTTAATGATTATCAAAATCAATAATAATATTTTCTTTATTTTTTATTA
>CAZVTX010000012.1:0-26245 GCA_964629395.1 uncultured archaeon | reverse complement strand
TAAATGATGTTTTATTTTCAATTTCTAAGCAGCAAAATATTAAAGTAAAAAAATCGTATATTCCCTTAGGTGCTGGTTCAGATCATATGTCTTTTAAAGCTTTTGCCAAAAAGAATAATGTTAATTTACAGGTTGCTTGTTTTACTTCCATTAAGGATGCGAAATGGATACATTCAAAAAAAGATAATTCCGATAAATGTTCAGCAAAAAATCTGAATGATTGCATAAAAATATGCTATAATACCTTAAAAAGTTTAGATTTACGGGAAAATGGGATTTAAAAAAAATCAGAGAGTTTTTGCTGCCTTATTTTCGGGTTATTTGTGAGACTTTTCACATATTCCTGAATTAATTCCATTCTTTGAATAGTATATTTATCTAAATTGAAATCTTTACAAAGCTTCAAGGCTTTTGGAATATATTTCTCAATACCCCCTCGATTTACCGTTAAAATTACCTTATTTCCGCATTTCGTACATTTACCTCCGTTATATAATGGGGGTCTCCGATATTTTTCATTACATTTAACGCATCTAAATTCTTGAACTGCAAATTTACGTAAATTACCTAAGATATCCGGATTAAAATGAGTCGTTAAAATCTTTTCTGCGACATTTCTTTCATCTACAGCAGAAATAATCCTTGCTAAATGAAGTTGTGCTCCAATTTTATCATCCATAGATTCATATACTTTATATGCGGAAACCGTTGGCCCTATATTAATATCATCAGTTGGGATATTAAAGCCAATATTTTCATATTGCTCTTCTGTACCTAGCCTACTTTTTACGAGTTTCATTATTTCTTCAATCTCAGAAGGCTCTGCAAATCTCTCGGTAGCTTCATAAAATTCTAATGGATATTTAAATAGCGTGTCTAAATTATGTGCCTCTACATCAATTTCATTTGGGTCTAATAATGTACCGATAACTAATGTAGCGTCCATTCTACCTCCAATTTTACTCGGTAAATAATAACGTGAAAAGTTTAATAGTGGATCAAGTAGCAACATAACACCATCCTCATCTCCATCGCAATTTCTTCTCTTTGCCGCATGCCAATAAGGATGTGCATATATCGACCTTGCGGGGGAAAATCCGATGATTCGTCCTATTACACCCGCACTTGTGTGAGGCGCTAATCCAACAACCAGATGTCCAATTAAATCCTCTTTCTTTTTCACATTGTAAAATCGGTTCATTTTATAAAATAATTCCAGCTCATCATCTAAAAATTTAGCTACTTTAATAAAATATTCTGCACAATCATTAGATAATATTACATCCTGTACTTTTAATTCAATAATTTGGTCATTATTAGTTATCAGGTTTCCCAAATAATCATGAGTGTAGCCTAATTCCTTTAATTTTGAGATCGAAATTCCTATTTCCTTTGGTTTAAAATGCGTTAAAGGGATATCAGTTGCGTCATATCTAATTTCGGCAGTTTTATACACTAAAACGCCATTTTTTGCCCTTAAAATTCCCTTATCAACTGGTTCTGGAACCTTTAATTTATTAGTTAATCCGAAAATACCCTTCAAATTTTTAGGAAGAGGTAAATTTAATGCTTTAAGTCTTGATTTTATGTGCTCTTTTATATTAAAAATCGCTTCATTTGAAAAATCTAATAAATTACCGCAATCAGGACAGTGTTGTTCGTTTAAAGGAAATAATTTTTTACAATTTGAACAAATTTTTTGAAATTCGGTATGTGTACCGCATTTAGGACAATTATGGAAAATGGTTATCGTTTTACATTTGGGACATTTCTTTCTGCAAACATCAATTTTTACTTTACCTAATTCAATAGCTTTAAGAAATGAACGAGAATTTCCAACTTTATCACTTAATGGAAAAAGGCTATGAACTCCTTTCATACTTTTTCTTTCGGACTTTTCCGGGCGACCCATTCTCGTTCCTATATAATAAGGAGCCTTATTTTTAATAATTATATTTGATAATCTTTTAAAATATGAGAAAATATCCTCATCTTCTTTTGGTTCAACCTTTTGGTTATTATTCAAATTAAAAATATTAATATAAATTAGGTTCATAGCTTTACTAAAGATTATTTTATCTTCTTGAACTCTATGAAGAACAAACGCTTTTTCTAAAATCTTTTTTATCTCCGGTGTATTTTTTAAAACAATCTTTTCTTGTTCATTAGAATATCCTTCTAATAATTTTTCTCTTAAAAAGATTAATTCTTTTAAAGTAATATTCCCCCAAAAATCTAAATATTCCGGATGTAATGGAATTCCGTATTTTTTTGAGATTTCTAAAGCCTCTTCAGCTTTAGGTTTAACCGTAAAAGGATTTTCTATAAATTTTTTTAATTTGGGATCAATATTTTTTTCCTTTTTAACCTCTCTTTCCAATTCTAATGCCCACCATTCTTCTACATATCCCGAAGGTACTAATATATGATTATTTTCGGCAAATTCTCCGAATCCAAAGAGAATATCACCTAAAAATAATACTTTCTCTATATTCGGAAATAATTTATAACCCTGTTCCATTGAGGTGACTTTTACAACATCTCCATTTTTTAATTTAACAATTGGAGGTTCTATATAATTAACAGGACAAATGCTTGCACTTTTACCCGGTCTTTCAATCCTTAATTGTGTCCCTATTGCAACAAAATTATCTAAAATTGCAAGAGTGGCGGGATGCATACCTCCTGCAGCTAATCCCGTATTTCTTGAGCGTCCATATCGAATTCTATGACCTCCTACTTGGGATGGATGGCTAAAAACAGGACGTCCTGCAATTATATCTGCAACAAATTTATCATTAGGTTTAATTTTATTTTTTGGTTCTTTTTTCTTTTCTTTCGTATCTTCTTTTTTTTTATTATTAGTGTCTTTATTTGAAAGATTTTTTAATTCCAATAACCAATCCCAACCCTTTAAATTCATAGCTTTTGCAATTTTATGAAGCTTAGGTGCTTTTAAAAGAATACCATCATTTAATACTAAACAAGCACCCCCCCGAATATTATTTGTCTCAATTCTAGGCACATTTCTATAAGCCGAGACTTCCTCATCCTCGGTTGCATCTCCATTTATTTCTACAGGTAAATGTTCTACTGCGAAGCGAATTTCATCTCTAGATGAGGGATATTGTAAGTGGACTCTTCGATCATACATCTTCACTTCTTCTATAAATCTACCAATTTCACTATCAGTTGCAACATATTTAGGGATATTACATTTTTCCCTAACAAAATCTGCAATTAAAACACATAAGGCAGCTGTTGTTCCACCAGCGGCTCTAATAGGGCCGGCAAAATATAAAGATAAATATTTATTACCTTGATGATCCTCTCTAATTTTTATTTTTGAAATACCTTCTAAAGGAGCACTGACAACTCCCATTGTTTTAATAGCAAGTCCAACTCTTATTGCCCTATCTACTCTCTCATCTAATGATTCTATATTCCCTATTTTTCTATCTAAAACATCCGATACAATTTTAAATACAATTTCATCATCAGATAATCCCTTATTTTTCAATTTCCTTATTTCTTCGGCAACTCCCGGAGGCCCTACTAATTTTTCTACTCTTCCCGCTAAATCTTTAGCCGGAGGTGATTCTACAACTAATTCGGGATCTAATCCCCTTTTCCGGGCGTTTTCGGCAATATCATAACATAAATTTACTTGTTTTTGAAGCAATTCAAAATATCTTCTATTTTCCTCGCTCATTACGACCATAGTATCCACTGAACAAAACTTTTAATTTCAAATTATAAGTTATAAATTCTTTTTCTACACATTCTTTTAGATTTAAATTCAAAATAAATTCAATTATTAACCAAATATTTTCAATTATTCTATTATTTAAAATATAAACACCTAAATTATTTTTCAAATCCTTTTGTTAAAAATTTGAACTCTCTCGTTATTAATAAAGAAAAAATTGTTTTTCCTTTAATAATAAATGATTTATCTATACTTCTATAATTTAAATTGAGTTCAAAATGATAACTAAACAAAGTGAGCAATTCAGTTCTGAGTTCAAGAGAACAATTGTTAATAGGTTTGTGAGCTCAGGGATTAATATTACTCCAAAGGTATTAAATATAATTACAAATTTAGATGACCCTTTAAAAAAAGTAGATATAATTATAAAAGAAACAAGTTTCATTCCCGATTTTAATGGACACATAACAGAGCAAACATTAACTAAAATTTCAAATAATGAAATTAAAAAAGTTTTAAAAAGAATTATTTTTAAGGATACTATTTATGAAGAATTAAAAATTAAAGAAGACAAAAAGAAACAGTTAAAAAAAGAAATTAAAATAGAAAAAGAAGAGAAATTTAAATTTCATTCCCCAGCTTCTCAACTCAATTCTGCTTCAATTAAGCCTAAAATAAAAGCTCACACGAAATTAGATACTATTACTACTAATAAAATGAAAAGTATCCATCAAGAAGGGAGAAAAAATAAATTAATTGATAATAAAATAGTTCAAGTCGAAGGTGCTATAAAATCCAAGTTGGCTTTTAAACCTATTGCGAAAGAATATGATTTTGATTATAAAATTTTAAAAGATCCGACTAAAAATTTATATACTAACGGGGAGTATGAAGATTTTTATCAATTAATGGTCGATAGATTCAATAAATTAAGAAAACTAATGAGAAAAAGGAGCGAAGCTCTTTCTGCAAATAATATTGGAAGTTTAAATAGATTATCAAATAAAGTTGAAGTCTCTGTAATGGGCTTTGTTGATGATCTGAGGGAGACTAAAAACGGTAATTTCTATTTTACCGTAGAAGATTTAACGGGAAAGACTAGTGTATTATTAAGAAATAGTTCCGATAACCAAGACTCAATTAAAATTATTAAATATCTTGTTAATGATCAAATGATATTTGTAAAAGGTCTTTACATTCCTAAGGATAAAAAATCAGGAGGAATTATATACGCAAATTATATAACAAAAATAGATATTCCTACTAATTATTCGACGAATAAATCTAACGAACCACTATCGATCGTATTATTATCAGATCTCCATATTGGAAGTAAAGAATTTGAAAAGAACCTATGGGAAAAATTTATTGATTTTATTAATGGAAGAATAAACAATTCAAAATTAAGAGAAATCGCAGGAAGAATAAAATATATCGTGATTAATGGTGATTTAGTGGATGGAATAGGAGTTTACCCTAATCAAAAAGAGGATTTAATAATCACCGATATTTATGAACAATATTCTTATACAGCAGAATTATTATCAGAAATTCCTGATTATATCAAGATATTTTATACATCAGGAAATCATGAACCTGTTAGAAATGCAATTCCTCGCCCCTCTGTCCCTAAGCATTATTGTGATGCACTTTTGAATCTTGATATTGAAATATTGGGGAATCCATGCTTAATTCAAACTAATAACGTAAAGACACTTGCTTTTCATGGGGATAGTTTATTTGATATGAATTTATCAATTCAAGGGCTTACAAATGAGAAACCTGCAGAAACTATGAAAGAGTTATTAAAATGCCGCCATTTAGCGCCAATATACGGCAAAAAGACCCAAATTGCGCCAACGCCAACAGATCATCTTGTAATTGATGATATTCCGGATATTTTTCACACGGGTCATGTGCATATTAATGGTTTAAGTCAATATAGAAATGTTACTTTAGTAAATTCAGGATGCTTACAAACACAAACGGATTATATGAAAAGTTTCGGAATTAATCCAACACCAGGAATAATACCTATAATTGAATTGGATTCACTTAAGCCTTTTGAATTAAATTTAAATAAATTATAAATTTTAAAAAAAAATAATAAGAAATATGTCGATTAATTTAGCAGTTCCAAGAAAAAATGATATTGAATTTTTATTTTACATATGGAAAATAATTGATTTACCTCAAATTGAGATTGAAGATTTTATATTTAAAGTTTCTTTTGAATTATTTCTTGAAACGCCCGAAAATATAGAAAAATTACTGAATAATTGGTTAAAAAATAAAATATTAATCAAAAATAAAGATGATTCAATAAGCTTAGCGGAAAATTTAATTAAAAGGTTTGAGAAATGGCAAAACTCCCGCAGAAAAGAGATAAATGATAATATTAACCATAGAAAGGAATCTTTAAAACAATATGATAAAGTTAAATCTGAGACTTCTGATTTTAATATTTTACTTAAAGGTTTCTTAGATAGCGGAATGCTGAAAAGAGCTATAACCGTAGCTACAGAGGCATTTAACTTTAAAAAAATTGATTTTGAAAAAGGACTAATATTAGCAGAAGTAAAGGGAAGGATTGAAGATTCCTATATTATTGAAATAGATGTATCTAAAAAACTATTAAAGCATAATTGCCATGATTTTATAACAAGACGGGCAAAAAATAAAAAATTCTGTAAACATTTAACAAAACTTTTTTTAATTTTGGATAAAAAAAATCCAAATGGCACATTAAAAATTTTGAAGGAGATTACGCAAAATATTGATAATTGGGAATTTGAAGATTAAATAAGCTTTTTAAAAACATTTTGATTAAATTTTATTTTGTCTTTTTGAAGTAATACCGGTTTGTATTCCAATATTGTTTTTAGTTTTTGATTGTTTTCAAAAACTTTTTCAATTAAGCCCATTTCAATATTTAAATTAATTATTTTAGTTCTCCCATATCTACCAAGAGATTTTATAGTAGCATTAATTATTCCTGCTTGATTTAATTCATTAATGAAATCACTGATTCTCCTTTTAGTAATTAACTTTATACCAGGTAATTTATTACAAATTTCAGCATAAACTTCATAAATATCGCCAGAAGTAATAATATAATTCTCCCCATATTTTGTTAATAAATAAATCGCCGCAAGTGTTAATTGTGTTTGTAATGGCATACCTTTAATAAAATCTAATATATAATCCTTCTCTAATTCATTTAATGCTTCATGAACATGTTTATTTGTGACTTTTTTATGCTGATGTCTCTCAGCAATTTCTCCCGCTTTTCGTAATAATTCTAAGGCTTTTCTAGCATCTCCATTTTCTTTCGCAGCAAAGGCAGCACATAAGGGAATTACTCCTTCTTTTATGACATCATCATAAAATGCAATACAGGCTCGATCATATAATATATCTTTTAATTGATTGGCATTATAGGTAGGAAAGTTTACAGATATTCCCCCTAAACTTGAAGAGACCCTTGGATCTAAATTTTCCGTAAAATTGATTTTATTTGATATTCCTATTAATGCAGTTCTACAAAAATCTAAATTTTCATTCAATCTTGTTAGGTCATAAAGAATCTCATTTAATGATTCTCGATTTCCCTTAGAAATGAGCATATCTATCTCGTCTAAAACTAAAAAACAAATGGATTTTCCTATTTTATAGTCTAATAACCCTAATAAATTTTTAAAAATAACATCTTTAGGTAAACCCGTGGGCGGAATTTTTTCTTCGCCTGAAATCGAATTGTAAATATGGGCAAGAATTCTATAAGGTGTTGATACTACATTACAATTAATATACACCCACCATGGCTTATTTTCTGTACAATATTGTGCTAATTTTTGGCTGACATATCTAACAGTTGCAGTTTTTCCTGTTCCTGTAAGACCATATATTAAAATATTTGGGGGAGTATCACCGTTAAGAGCGCATGCTGTTATTTTAGCAATTTGTTCAATTTCAGAATTTCTATGTGGTAATTCTTTAGGAATATAGGATGATTGCAATGCTTCCCTATTTTTAAAAAGTTTTGGTCCTTTTAAATAATCTTTATAGAATTGGTCAATATTAAAGATACTAGAATTTTTCAACACTTAATAACACCGTAATTTTATATTTTCTATTTAATTTCTCCATTCGAAGAAGCGGCATTTCCGATGAAAATATGTTATTTTTTGAAGTATTTAAATCTTCATATTAACCTCCAAATTACGAAAAAAATGTTAATGTTCTAATAGATTTGTAAAAGCTCAAATTCTATTAGTTGATCTTAATATTATTGTCGGAAATATAAAAGATGATTATTTATCAATCAATAATATTAAGAAATAAATAATCTTCTTTATAAATAAAAAATTCAACTAAATTTTTATTAAATCAAGCATTTACTTGATTAAATTACTTTTTAACAAAAAGTTCTTGATTAATATGCCTAATAGAAAAGAGCTTAATGAGCTTGAACAAAAAAACAAAAAAATAGCGATTCGTTTGGCGATATTTTTTGCTTGTTTGATCCTGATTGATTTTATCGTTATGGCATTATTATTTGGTTGGCAAGATTGGGTTGCTTGTTTGATTTTTAGTTTGTTATTTATCGCACCCGCATATATCTCAAATGCCAGTATGGTTATCACCGGTGGAGGGAAACCTATTGATGGCGGTAAAAATTGGAGGGACGGGAGAAGGATTTTCGGAGATCATAAAACGTGGAATGGACTTATAAAAGGTCCTTTATATATCGGAATTCCTGTATCCATCGGAATATTTCTATTATTTCTGGCATTATGGCAATATATTTTACCGATTGTAGAGACTGCAAATGCTCAAGGTCAATATAAATTATATGCGAGTGTAAAAATATTTGAATATTATTTTATTGGGGGCCCTTTCCCGATTGGATTTTTATCTCTTATAATAAGAATTATTTTATGTTCTTACGGCGCGGGATTAGGAGATTTAATAGGTTCTTTTCTTAAGAGAAGGGTTAATATTGAAAGCGGTGCCCCTTTTTGGGTCGTAGATCAACTTGATTTTGCCGTTATTGCAATTCTTTTCACTTCAATACCCGCTTTTTTCATACCTCAATTATTTTTAGTTCCAGATATTTATATTATTATATTTTTGCTAATATTAACTCCTTCAGTCAGCGTTATCGCGAATACCGTTGCTTATTTAATAGGAATAAAAGACGTCCCTTGGTAAATTTTTTAATATGATAATGAATGACAAATAATTTTTATTTTACCTCTATAATTTTCCAAATTAATATGATTGTTAACAAATTCATTAACCATTTTAATATATAATCCATTAGTTCCAATTGCAATACCTCGTTCTTTATATGTCGAAAAAATAACGATTATTTCGATGATTTCCTTATTATAATTATTATTTAATTCAATATCTGAGATTTTTAAATCAGGAAATAAATTTTCTAACAATTTACCAAATATATTTGAATATTTTATAATTATAATCTTATTATTTGATAATTCTTTTCTTATAATTCTTAAAAAAAACCTTGCTCTTCTAAAATATTTGGAGCTTACAAAAAATAAGATAAATTTTCCTGATATAAAAACGAATTTAGGATAAATTTTTGTTTTCCGATAAAAATAATTATAATAAAGAATTTCTTTATTTGAGATTCGATTTTTAAAGTTAATTTTTTGAAAAAGGAATTGATCTTCAGCAATCGTGCTGAGCATATTTTAAATTTTGATAATAGAATTTTAAACTCCGAAAAAAATATTATTAAATAAATCATGAGAATATTATGAAAGAATTAATGAAAGGAGATTTTTATAATGAATGATGCTGGTTTTGAATTTTTAGACCATACAGCTGATGTACAGGTAAAGAGTTGGGGAAAAAATTTTGAAGAAGCAACTGCTCAAATGGCTTTAGCATTAAGTGCTACTATATCACCTAATCTTAAACTAATAGAACCTAAAATTGAAAAAATTATTGAAATTTCAGCAGAAGATAAAGAATCTCTGCTATTTGATTTTTTATCAGAATTACTTTTTATTTTTGATGTAGAACAAATTGTTTTTAGCGATGTAAAGATTGTTAATTTTAAAAAAGAAAATGCCAGTTATTATTTAAAGGCAATATTAAAAGGAGAAAGATTTAACCTCAATAAACATGAATACGGTACGGAAATTAAAGCAATAACTTATTCTTTTATGGAAATAAATGAGAGTGATGACAAAGTAGAAATTATTATGATTTTTGATATTTAACCTTTAACAACTCCAATAGGAACAAGTCTAACAACTTTTTCTACAATACCTAATTCATGGCTTACATTAACAACTTCATCGATATCTTTATATGCTCCCGGTGCTTCCTCTGCAATAACCTTCATTGAAGCGGCTCTTATTAAAATTCCTTTTTTACCTAAATCATCCTTTACTTTCGAGCCCCAGAATCTTTTTACCGCTTTAGCACGTGATAACATTCTTCCTGAACCGTGAGCTGTCGATCCAAAAGTTAAATCCATAGCCTTTTCTTTGCCAACACATAAATATGATGCAGAACCCATAGTTCCCGGAATTAAGGCGGGTTGACCTATACCTTTATAATCTTGTGGTAAATCCGGATGTCCTGGCGGAAAGGCTCTGGTAGCACCTTTTCTATGCACATTTAATTTCATTCTTTTTCCATTTACTTTATGTTCTTCAATTTTTAAGATATTATGACAAACTCCATAAATTAAATGTAAATCTAAATCTTCATAATCCTTTCTAAATGTTTTTTGAAAAGATTCTCTTAACCAGTGGGTTATAAGTTGTCTATTACAAAAACCAAAATTAGCAGCACAAGCCATTTGAGCCAAATAATTTTGAGCGGGAGGTGTATTTGCAGGTACACAAGCTAACTCTCGATCGGGTACCTTGATATTATATTCTTTCATTGCCTTTTCTATATTACGCAGCGAATCCGTGCAAATTTGGTGTCCCATAGCCCGGCTACCGGTGTGTATCATCACCGTAATTTGATTTTCCTCTAAAATTCCTAACTTCTTGGCAATCTCTCTATTAAAAATTTTATCAACCTTTTGAATTTCTAAGAAATGATTCCCGCTCCCTAATGACCCTAATTGTTTAATTGCTCTCTGTTTTGCTTTCTGAGATACTAATTTAGAATCTGCATTTTTTAAACAACCTCTTTCTTCACAATGTTCTAAATCTTCATCGATTGCATATCCTTTTTCTAATGCCCAGTTTACTCCCGTATCCAAGACTTTATCTAACTCAGAATATGTAATATTCAATTTACCTTTAGAACCTAATCCCGAAGGAATATTGGTGAAAATTGAATCTAATAATTTTGGGAGGACATTTTTTACATCTTTTAAATTTAAATTAGTTCTGAGCAGCCTTACACCGCAATTAATATCATACCCTACGCCTCCTGGTGAAATCATACCAGAATTAGCGTCTGTACCTGCAACGCCTCCAATGCAAAATCCATAACCTTGATGAGCATCAGAAAGAGCAATTGCATGTTTCTGTATCCCTTCCAAGCATGCTACATTAGAAATTTGTTCTAAAGTTCGGTCTTTTTTGATTCTATCTAAAATATAATCATTTGCATATATATGAGCGGGAACTTTCATCTCAAATTTTTCTATTTTCCCGGCAACTCTTGCCATTAAGGTTGTTGGAGGTATTTCATAGATATTCTCTTTAATTTTTATGACTTTCATTCTGATCCTCTAATTATTGTTATTAAAAAAACATTTTGATTAAAAATTATAATTAATTGAATTTAAACTCGCTAGAATTTAAAGAAAATGAATTAATATTTAAAAACAAATCAAAAAATTAAAGCTTTATTTTATTTCAATAAATTTTAAAAGCCCAAGTTTATCCAGATTATCAATAATTTTTTGTACTTCTGCTTCAGGAATACCCGCCTCTTCGGCAATTTCTTCCACAGTATGGAATCCATCCGCCAAATGAGCGATCTCATATTCCCTTTCTGTAAGAAAGCCCTGAGTAATTACCTGTTTTGGAAGTCTTTTCTTTGTCCATTCCGGCTTTTTATCGGTAACTTTTCTAAGGTCATCTTCAGAAATTACTAACCCCTTCTTTGCAAGTTTAGATTGAGACTTTATAAAGTCTTTTTTAAATATTTTTAGAATGGGTATCTTTAACGGAAATTCCGCAACTTTTCCATTTTCTAAAATTTCATCGATTACTTTTTCAAATCCTCTAAATATTCGGACATCTCCGGACCATGAATCTAATTTATCACCATATTGCTCAACAAATTTATCAATTACATCCGTTAGAGCTTTATGGCAAACCTTAGCATCGTCATTTTTATCTGCGGCAGCAGTTATTAAAACACCCTCTTTAAAAACTAACATCAAATAAAATATTTGCATATCTATAACTTTTAATTCTCCAGAACCTTTTGAAAATTCAATACTAAAATCTTTTAATGCTGTTAAGAACCCCGAGACTAAATCTTGATTAAATTCTATAGAACCGTATTTTCGATAAATTAAGCATATTCCCGTGTTTTGATGTATAAGATACACATTATGTAACATACAATTTTCCTCCTTTGCTAATTTCCACCAAAAACGGTCCTTAATTTTAAATAATAGATAGAACCTTATGTGGTTTTAAAGATTTGCTAATTAAAGATAATTCTTAATTTTATAATAAATATAGGTTGCTATTATTTATAATTTATTTTTACGAAAAAATCTTTAAATTTTAATAAGAAAGATCTTTTTATTCTTTTTTTTAAGAAATTAATAAATTTGAAATATAAAAGATGCTTTATTTTGCTATAAAAAAGTCCGAAAAATGAGATATTATGTCGGAGGTTTATGTTTATTTTATTACTACAGGAAATTTAAATGAAGCAAAAAAAATAGCAAGAGTTTTAGTTGAAGAAAAAATCGCTGCATGCGTAAATATTGTTCAAAATATTATCTCTATTTATGAGTGGAAGGGAAATATCGAAGAAGATAATGAATTTCTTCTGATTTTAAAGACAAATGGAGTTAAAGGTGAATTATTGGAAAAGAGAATAAAAAAATTACACAGTTATGAAGTTCCCGAATGTATAGGATTTAAAATTGAAAAAGGATCTGAAAAATATCTAAAATGGGTTAATGATGTATTATCTTCTTGAAATGAGCGACTTTTACTGGATTTTTTACCTGAATTGGATTTTAATTGATACAATTATAATTTTTTTATTAATTTTATTATTACTTGGAGTAAAGATATATAAGAAGACTCATCGTTGGAGAAAATCTTTCTCTAACGAAAATTTAGAGAAAATAAAAATAAAATTAAAGAATTCGGTTAAAGATGTTTTTCTTATTAAAAGTAAATTTCGAGAATACTTATTAATTAAACCAATTGTATTCCTAATTTCGAATAAAAAAAAAAGATTAACTTATATTATATCAGAAGGTTTAGCGAGTTATGGATTTTTGGTATTTTTAATTAATATGAGGAGAAAAATTAAGGAGGATACAAATTATTCAGAACAATGGAATACGATTTTTAATGATTTAATTGAATTATTAAAAACAAAAGAATTAATTAAGAATTTATCAGAATTAAAAGCTTCAATAATATTTTCTTGTTGTTCAAATATAAAAATAGAAAAATTAAGAAATGTTCTACCCTCAGTTAATTTCATATTAATTAATCCAACGAGGTTAAACTTTAATGTAATAAATAATTTATCCATAGAAAATAATAAGAATAAAATAATTGCAATATTTAGTGAAAAAAATTATTTCTTTATTAAAAATCCTCATATAAATAATATTTTATCGGATAGACTAATAGAAAAATTATATGATATAGAGATAATAATTATTAAAAATGCCAAAAAATCATTTAAGTTCTACGAAACCATATTACTCGGTTATCTAATTAAATTTTTAAAATAATATCCCTAAAAATCTGTGGAAACATGTCTAAAGAACGAATTTTAAGGGAACATTACATTGAAGTGGAATATTCTAAACAACAATGGGATCTTTTAAAAGAAAAAAGAGAGTCAGCTATAAATCTCTTAAAAATGTTTGAGAATGAAGGACTTAGAGCTTATGTGTATGGAAGCATTGCTCGGGGAAATGTGCATAAAAATAGCGATATAGATGTAATTTTCTTACAGCAAATTACTCCATTTCGCGTAGAATTAATTTTAAATAAAAATAATATATTTAATTACGAACGAGAAATAATAATGGCAACACCTAAAGATGCAATTAAATTATATATTTATTTAAGCGAGCTTGAATCTATTACAATTCCCATAACTAAATTAAATAAAACTAATTTAGAATTTTATGATTTTGGCGGCAAAATTGATTTAAAACAATTAAAAATAAATTTAAGAGTGCCTGGCGTTGATAAAAGGCTGGTTTTTATAAAGCCCACAAAGAAAGGGCATATTGAATATTCACTTATCGGAAATGAATCCATTGTTGCAAAAGAGATTGGAATCGATATTAAGACAATTCTCGAAAGAGAGAAAGTTTTATTAAAAAGAGAAAAATATGGTAGGACAGGGGTATATTTAAAGAAAAAAATAGCTCCCGAAGAATCTTTTGAAAAAGTATTAAAAGAATTGATCAAATCTAAATCTATTGTAAGAGAAAAGATGTTAAAAAGATGACTAAAACCAAAATAATTGAATCAGAAGGTAAGACATACTTTATTAAAAATAGGGGTATTCCTGAGGGTTGTAAATATTGTCTAAAGGGGCAAAAAGTCGTTTTATTTCTTAACGGCATTTGCCAAAAGCCAGTTCATTGTGCATATTATTGTCCAATTTCGGAAGAAAGAAGAGATAAAAATATTACTTTCGCTGATGAGATCGAAATTTCTTCAAAAGAAGGTCTTTTAGATGAAATTAAGAAAATTGACGCTAAAGGAATGAGTATTACCGGCGGTGAACCGTTATTTGGAAAAAATTTACAAAAAACTCTTGAATATATTAAGTTTGTTAGAAATGAATTAGATAAAAATTTCCATATTCATCTATATACCAACGGACTTGGTTTTAGCGAAAAAATTGCAAATCAACTTGTTTCTGCAGGATTAAATGAAATAAGATTTCATCCTTCTATTGAAAATTGGGTTAATATTAAATTTGCCCTTAATAAAGGGCTCTCAGTAGGAGCAGAGGTTCCTGTTATTCCGGATAATGAAAATATTGAAATTTTAGAACGATTTATTCTATTTCTGGATAAAATTGGTGCAGAATTTATAAATTTGAACGAATTTGAATATTGTTTTCCCAATAGCCAAAATTTGAAAGAACGAGGATATTTTTTAAAAAAAGACTCGATTGCATCTGTAGAAGGAAGCAGAGATGCAGCGTTAAAATTAATTGAAAGATTAAAAGATAAGGTATCAATTAAAATCCACTTTTGCCCTATAATTGCTAAAGATTATTATCAGCTCAAAAATAGATATTTAAGACGTGCTAAAAGTATAAAAAAACCTTACGAAATAATTTCTGATGAGGGATTATTATTATATGGACAAATTGAAGGAGAATCTGAAAATATTTCTAAAATAATAGAAGTAATTCGGGAAAATTCAATGATTAAGGAAAAATATTTGAATATAAAAAAGAATCATATAAAACTACCAATTAAAACAATATTAAAGCCAAAAATCAGAAAATTATTAAGTGATTTTTATCTGGAAGGGTATATTGTAGAAATGATTCCCTTCAGAGGAAAATATAAACAAATTACGGAAAAAACTCCTATCGAAGTATTTATTGAAGAAAATTATGGAAGTTAGAATTAATAAAGTTTCTCTGAATGATTTAAATAAAATTGTAAGATTAGAAAAGAAGATTTTTAAGGAAAATGCATTTCCTAAAAATCTCTTTAAAAGGTTAATAAATGAAAATATTTTATTTTTAAAAATGGAATTGTTAGAAAAAAAGCCCAAATTTATAGGATTAATTATTATAATAAGAGATATGCTCGATAGAGTTAATATTGTTAATTTTTTCATCCATCCAAAACATAGGAATAAAGGATATGGTTCTTATCTTTTTAAATTCGCTTTAAATCAAATAAGAAAAATAAAAGAGATAAGAAAGATGATTTTAAATGTTGAAGTAGGGAATCAAGCGGCTATTAGGATTTATAGAAAATTCGGATTTAAAATTGTAGATACTATTGAAAAATATTACAAGAATGGAAATGATGCCTATTTAATGGAATTAGATCTGTAGGATAAAATCTTTTTTAAAATAAAATTTTATAAGTAAAAAGTTTATAAAATCTATATAAGAGAATATAATTAGAATTAAATTTTATATTTACAGAAAGGTGTAAGAAATGCCACAATTAGATGATGAGCTTAAAGAAGCAATTAAAAAGGGAGTTACACTCCAAAAACCTGACGAAGAAGAATTAAAAAAGCTTGAAGAAGAAAAAAAGAAGCGTTTAGAAGAAGTCCAAAAATTAAAAGAAGCATTAGAGAAAAAGGAAGGATAATTAAAGATTATTTTAAAATTACTTTTTTTTATTATTATTTTTTAGTTCAAGTTAAAAAAATAAAAGAGAATTTTTGTAGTATTGATAATTATCTTTTTATAATATTAAAATCGAGATATGGGATTTATTTTTGAAAATTCTTGAAGAAAATAAGAAACAAGGAGAAATTACCGTTAAAGTCGAGAATATTAACGATCTCTGGACTTTATTTAATGTTATCTCTAAAAATGACAAAGTGACCTCATTAACTCAAAGACGTGTTATTATTCGAGAAGGAACTAAAGGAGAGAGGAAATTAATGAGATTAAAAATAAAAGTTGAGAATGTTGATTTTCACGAATTTTCAAATAGATTGAGAATTAAGGGTACTATTTTGGAGGGTCCGGAAGATTTCGTGAGTTTTGGAACATATCATACCCTCAATATTGAAGTAGGGCAAACGTTAACAATCCAAAAAGATAAATGGTTTAGTCATGAATTAAAAAGATTAACACAGTCATCTAAATTTGAATCTAATTTTATTACGCTTATCATTGCAATAGAGACAGGTCTAGCTACCATTGAAATAATAACCAATTTTAGTCAAACACGAATAGCAACAATAAAAAAGACAATTCCAGGCAAAAGATATGAACAAAAAGATAGAAATAAAGCATTAAACGAATTTTTTAATGATATAAAAAAGGTTATTGAGGAAAATATGAAAAATTTTGATATAAACTTAATAGTCATATGTGGTCCTGGAAATACCCGTGATTTATTTATTAAATATTTAAAAGAAAAAGGCAATGTAAGTTATATATCTAAAATAAGAAGTCTACACGCCAGTTCTGGAACTGAAAGCGGTGTGTTAGAAGTATTAAAATCAAAAAAATTGGCAGCCCTAAAAAAGAAAATAAAAGTTTTAGAGGAAGCCGAAAAAATTGATGAGATTTTCAGATTATTTAGTAAAGATCCCGATATGATTGTAATTGGATTTAATGAAATTATCCCTGCTGCTAAAAAAGGTGCCATAAAAGAGCTTTTTTTGGTTGATCTTTTAATACGAGCGTCTTCAAGAAAAGATAAACTAATTATAGAGGAAATTATTACAAATGTAGAGAATTCTGGAGGAAAAGTAAATATTTTAAGCAGTGAACACCCAACGGGAAAACAAATTATTGATTTAGGCTCAATTGTAGGAATTTTAAGGTATAAAACTAATTAAATATAAAATATGTCAAAAAAAAATTTAATATATGTTGATGAAAAATCAGGGATTCCACTTTTTGGAGTAGATTTTTTAGGTATTATAGATAGAGGCACTAATATAATTGAAATTAAGCCGATTACTATTTGCAATCTTAAATGTAAATATTGTTTTGTTAGCGCTGGAGATTATGAAACTAATTTTATAGTTGATATTGATTATCTATTAAAAAATATTCAGGAACTTGTTAAGATTAAAGGTGCTCACGATTTAGAAGTGCATATTGCTCCTTATGGAGAAGCATTATTGCATCCTCATATTTTTGAATTAATAAAAAAGGTAAAAGATATAAAGGGAATTGAAATTGTTTCAATGCAGTCTAACGGTATATTATTATCTGAAGATATAATTAAAAAATTAGAAGATTCTAATTTAACGAGGATTAATATCAGTGTAAATACTTTTAATCGGAACCTTGCTGAAAAACTCTGCGGATGCTCATATTATAATATTGAAAATATGTTAAAAAATATTGAGTTATTACTTGAATCTTCTATTAATGTTTTACTCGCACCAGTTTGGTTTCCAGGTAAAAATGATAAAGATATTGAAGATATTATTAAATACGTTATTGCATTTAGACAAAAAGGATATTCTGATAAGAAAATACAATTAGGAATCCAAAAATATCTTGTCTATAAAACAGGACGAAAATTAAAGAATGTAAGACCTAAGTCATGGGACTATTTTTATAGACAACTTTCAAAATTAGAGAAGAAATATTCAATAAAATTAAAATTAGGACCGAAAGATTTTGGAATTCACAGACGAGCTCGAATTAAAATGCCAGTTTTTCAAAAAGGACATAAAATTAACGTAAAAATAATATCAAAAGGTAGATGGAATTGGGAGGCTATTGGAAAAATAGATGAAAATTCGGGAATTAAAGTATTATTTAAAAGACCGCTAACATTTTCCGAAAATCTTATAGGGAAAATATATAACGTTTTAATAATAAAGGCAAATTATCGGGATAACATTATTACATCTCTATTATCAATTTGATTTTTAATCTTAAAATAAATAAACTAAATTATTTTTTTAACAAAAGAATATTTATAATATAATCATTGAAATTATCAATATATAATATTAAATAACATTAAGAAAAAAAATTAGGAGAATGACAATAAAATGTCACCCATTATTACTCATGAAGATGAACTTGAGTTAGCCAAAACTGAAAAAGAGTTAGTAAAAGCTTTAAAAAAATTAGCAAATGCTCAAAAAGTCGTTGTAAATTCGCAAAAAAAATTAGCAGATAATTTAACAAAAATGAATATAGCTCGTGAAGCTCTAAATAGAACACTAAGAGATGTTTTAAAACAAATGCAAACTCTAATTCGAGAGAGTAGATCTAATGTTCATGAGGAAGAAGTTAATATATTTCAAGAAATGATAAATGCTAATGATGAATATGTTGAGGCAAATAATAAATATTTAAATGCTATTAAAGATTTAGCGATCCGAAAAGAATATTTCATAGAAAAAAAAATTGAATTTGCTGATGCATTAGCAGAAGTAGCTAATAAAAGAGCGGCTGTTATTAAAAAAGCATTGACGGTTGAAAAAATAAAAAATAAAATGGTTGAAGGAGATAAATTGAAATTATTAGATCAAGAATTAAACGATTCTCAAAGAGATTTTGATCGAGCAAGGGATGTATTATTAAAGCAAATTGAACAATTTTTACAAGTAAGGCAAGAATTAAACGAGTTATGGCTAAAATTAAAAGAAACTATAACAGAATTAAGCTAATATTTTTATTCAATTTTTATAAAATCATTTTTTATACAAAAAAAAAAATAATCTTTAGCAAAGCTTAAATTTTTTAAAAGAGAGAGTTATATATTTAATATAAATTAAGCTACACCTTATTAAAGAGGTTGATTAAAATAGCAGACGAGTTTGCAAATTTCCTTGCCGAGGCGAGAAAGGCACCATTAGAAGAAAAATTGAATGCTTTTGGCGATATCGTTGAAAATATCATGAATATTGTCCTTAAAATTCCCGATTTAGTCGATCAAACTTTAGCGAATTTAACCCAAAAAATAAATGGGATGGAATCAAGATTAAATTCATTAGCCAATGAAATTAATGCAATAAAAGCAAGAGGTGGTGCTCCTGCGGGGCCCTCTCCTGGAGGACCCGCTGGAGGACCTGGAGCACCCCCGCCACCGCCAGGAGCTCCACCTGGTCCACCACCCCCTCCTGGCGGGCCCCCTGGAGGGCCTGGACCCGGACCATCAAGACCCGCTAGTCCTGCAACTTTAAGAGGTGCTATAATGAGTGAATTAAAACAGTTATTCGCCAAAAGAAAACAAGGATAATTTAAAATATTTTTTAATTAAATTCTTCTTTATAGAAAATTTTAATATATTTTAGCTAAATTAATAAATTAACTAAAATATTACTTTTTAGAAATCTTTAAAATTTTTCTTAATATTATAATGAATAATCTTATAGGAGATCATTTAGTTAGAGTTTCACACGATTTACAGAGACAGATTTTAGAGATACCCTCATTATTTAGAGTTATGAATAATTATTATCGTAAAAAATTAGAGATTCAAGAACAAATTAAACCTCTTATTTTAAAAAAATTTAGAGAGGGTCTTAAAACTTTAGAAGATAATAAAGACTGGCTTTTTAGCCTTCCTACAGCTTTAACTACTTTAAACGAATATTTCGTTAAAAATAAAGATTCCTTTCGATTTCCTGATAGTATTTTATTATTTGAAGCTTGGATGAATTTAGGTTTTGATGCTCTCTATCCAAGAGTAGTATTTCATTTTAAATTCCCCGGGCTTTTAAAAGGTGAAAAAATTAGGAATGTATTTCAATTTATCTATGCAACTTCAAGAGGTTTTGGTTTCCCCATTTATTTTGGTCCGGAGTTTTATGATTATCATTTAACGATTGGAAAAATTATTGAACCAATATTTAAATGGGTTTACACATTATGCCGCAAAGCAAATAAGGCAATATTTCTAATAAGTGATAGAAAATTAAAGGCAAAGCGACATCATCCTGGAGAATTTGAATCTGTTATCATTTCTGAATATAAAAATAATATATTTAAAGGAATAGATACATTACTTCATGGTTATTTTACCCCAGAGCCTAAATTTCTTGGAGTTTTTAATTCTCTTTATGACACTCTTGACAATGTTATTTTTTCCTATACAATTGGAGACCATGCGATGAGTGTAGAAAAAAAATTTCACTCTAAAACATTGAAAGTTCCCTTAGTATCATATGATAATATCGTCAAAAATTATGATGTTGATTTTTATTCATACATTAGGCATCTAATTAACGTAAATATTTTAATCAATAAAAAAATCCAATTTTATAGGAAAAAAAGAAAAATTATTATAAATAAATTAAAATTAAAAGATAAAATTAAATTACGTCTTGAACAATCAAAAAAATTATCCGTACCTCACCAAAAACTCTCTGAAAAGTTTTCAGAAATAGAAAAATATTTACATTACAAAAATTTATTAGAAAAATTGCGGGAACTATTATGGACAACCCCTCTTTATACTCACACTATTCATGTTCCATCAAAAAATGAAGAAATTTATTTTTTATATAAATCCGTGGATGACAAGGAAGATGCAATGAGAGAATCAACGGAATCCATATTATTATTTTTTATTAAAAAATATGAAAAAGAACATGATTTTCAATTTGAGGAAAAGGATGTAGTAAAAGAATTAAAGAATTTAAGAGATAGAATGGCAAGAATGTGGCTTTATTTTAAAGAAAAACACTTTAGATATGCCGTTAGAAAATTAGAAGAATTATGTTCATATCCTATAGAAGCTCATGATTATCGAGAAAAGGTAAATTCTTATATAGACAAATTAATTCCAATTATTTCCATTTATGAAATATTCCATCGACCCCTATCAGAATCGGTTTATCCTGAAGCAATTCCCCAAACAAAGCGATTTATTGCTTATATCGCCTCATTTTTAACTTCTAAATATAATCCTTTTGGAATAAATTTAATTAAACTTTTTAATCGTTTAGCTTTTAGGAATTGGGCATATCTCATTGTGAAGCGAAAATATAGCAGAAAACAATTCTTTAATTTTGTTTTAAAGCTTCCTATATGGAATTATATACCAATATCAATTAAAAAGAGAATTTTAAATTATTAAAATTCTAAAAAGCCCGGGTCTTCAAAAACATCTTCAATCTTCTTCTCTTTTTTCATTCTGCTTTCGTCTTCATCAAATAATGATTCATCATCGGTTTTTATTCCGCGCTCAAGTTCTAAAGTTTCTAATTTTAAGAGTGCATCTTTTTCAAGACGCTTATATTTCTCTGCTTTTAATTTCCATTGTTCAGCTTTCTCTAAATCTATATTATCTTCATCCTCTAATAATTGAGCAGCTTTTACTTTGCATAAATCTGACAAGATAGAGTAGCTGAGCGCTAATTCTCCATATTCTTTTTCTTCTTCTAATTTTTTTATTCTTTTTTCTAAACGTTGTAATTCTTGATCAGCATAATAAATATCAATAAAATCTCCAAAGGCATCAACGGGTTCCGAAATTGAATTAACTAATACTTCTTTACTTAATCCGCATTTTCCGCATTTTACTGTAGCAATACGGGATTTTTTTAAACCTTCTACTTTAACACTCTTCTCACCACATTCAGGACAAGTAAATATCTTAGGTACTCTTTTAACACGCCTATAAGTCTGTTGCTTTCTTTTTCTTCTTCCCATTTGAATTCTCCTAAAAAATTAATACTAATTCATTAAAATAAAGAAGTTTTAGTCTAAAAAATTTTTTCTTTTTTGATTTTTCTAAGCGTTTCGTAAAATTTTTTAGCGATGTTTAATTTAATAAATCAACTCTTTTTAGATTAAACCTATTTATTATAATTAATCACGTTAAGTGGACTTTAGGAATGGAACATAAAGAATTATCCCTGGAATTTGATAAAAATTTAATTGAAAGAGTGCTAGACGATATAAATATGAGATATATCATTTTATTCCTATACATCGTAAGAAATGACCTATTTAAAGATTTATCTGACGAAAATTTAATTCAAGTTTATGAACATGTAATCTCTTTAGATGATATCTTTAAAAAAAATGTAACAGATCTCTGGGATGAAGATTTCATCGAAATCATAATTGATTTAGGATTATTTAAAAATATTAGGAGTATAAGAGAATTTAAACAAAAGGATGATGATTTTATTTTAAAAATGGGTGAAGAAACAATTACAATTGAACAAAATACAATCTTAGTTCCTGATGATACGCTTTATTCAATGATACATAAAAAATTTAATTTTATTTCAAGGAGGAATTTTAATGATGCGTTAACGAGATTAAAGGCAATAAGATGTGAAGTTTCGGGAGTAATACATCCTTTTATTTTTCAAATTGGTGAGAATGATTATTGTTTAGCCGATGATTTATATTATATTTTAGATCAATACGGAAACATATATCAGGCAATCAAAATTGAAATTACAATTGAAGAATTTTATAAGAGATTTAAAGATATAATGAATAAGATTATTGATTTTATCAATATTTTTGATACTTCATTAACAAAAAAAAATACAATTAAAAAAATTTGCCGTGCTATTGAGGAAGATAAAGATTTAATTAAGTTTTTAAAAAAAGAAAAAATAAAATTATCAGATAAATTTACTGCTGAAGATATTGATAAAGAAGCAGAAATTTATAAAAAATGGAGTTCAACTTTAAATGAATTGTTAAATTTTATGTGTCAAATCAATAAAATAGATGCCGAAATAAACGATTTGAGAAATATATATTCTGGTAAGAATAAGAAATATAGCTATTTGGAATTTATCGAAAAAGTATCATTTAATGAGGATGATATTGTAGATAAGATTCAGGAAGATTTAATAAAATTGAGAGAGAGAATTATAAAAATTAAAGAATCAACATCCAAATTTACCAAAAAAGAATTAAAAATATTAAATTTAGATTATGAACGCTTTTTAATAATGAGTGAGGATAGTAGCGATTAACTATGAAATGTCCTTCTTGTAATATAGATATGGAACCTCTCGTGGCGGGAATATTTCAATGTCCGAAATGCCGAAAAATAATAAAAGCAAAGGACAAAAAAGAAGAAGAAGAATCTAAAAAAATAAAAGAAGGTGATTTTCAAGACGGAGAATATTTCCATAGATATGCAAGTCTTAATAAACAATACGAAATTTGTGAAAAAGGGATTACAATAACAAAAACGGAAAATCGATGGTTTGCAGTTCTTATTTGCCATAGCGCTTATTTAAAGAGTGAAAAATATGTTAGGTTATCTTGGTGGAAAAAGTCAATTTATCAGCATGCAGGCGTGTTTAAAATATATGATGGGGAAGTTTTGCATAATTTAATTAAAGCTTTGGAAAAGATTGATGAAAGTTTTGATGATTTTTGGAGTTGGAGGGGGAAATTTGAGAGAAGAAAGCCTAAAACCGAAGAGGAAAAAATAAAGGATAAAAAGTTGGATATCATAAAATATCGCATTTTAGAGAATAGAACCTGCCCAAAATGCCAGAGAAAAATGGATAAAATGAAATCTCACTATGAATGCCCCTATTGCGGAGAAATTGTTATTTTAGAGGGCTATAAACAGCCGATATTTAATATTCCTCCTTTAGACTTAGATTTGAGGTTCCATTCAAATTTTCCTATAAATTTTTATTTACCTGTGGCGGGAATTACAATTAAATGGTTAATGGGCGAATGGAAAGCCGTAGTAGTTATCTATTCAAAGGATAATCCTAATAAAAAATGGCTAAGGTTTTATTGGTGGACAAGAGATTTGAGTAGAATATTAAAATATGGAAGGAGGGAAATAAATGAAGGTGCCCAAATGGGTTGGCAGGCACAAAAAGGTGTTGCCTCACCTAATATTTTTGATAAAAAAGAAATAAAACCGCTTATAGAGGCACTTAAAAAAGTAGCTAAAGAATTAAATTGGGAAATTGAGGATAAATAATGGTTGCTAATGAAGAACCTATTTGGAAAGAATTATTGGATGAATTTTCGAAGGGCTTAGAAAAAGCAATTGAAGAATTAGAAAATAGGGATGTAGAGAATATTCCGGGAGCTAAAGAGGCATTAATCCAAAGATTAAATACAATGAAAATACACTTTCCGCAAAATAATGGAGAAATTTTAAAAAGGGCTATTGATGATAAAATCCAAAACGCTTTTTTCCCCCAAACTGATAATATTGCTGAAGCTTTTGAAAAAATAATAAATTCAAGAACCCATGAACAAGATTTCATAATTAATGAATTAGTAAATGGTTTTATTACATCAAAGACCAGAGCACTTGCATCCAATACCCAAGTTCCCGTAATTGATCGGATGGTCGAGGCCTTTAGTAAAAGAAATGATTTTCATATTGTTGATCATCAATTTTATGCGATGTTTGGAGACCCTAATAAACCCCGTTCTTATGTTAAAAAACAACTAGAAAAATTAGTGAAAATATTTGGCTTAGTATCTAAAGAGATTGTTGTAGAGAAAGATGTTAGAAGGAGTGAAAAAAAAATTTATACTTTTTATACTTTCCCCGATGAGATTCTTGCAATTTTAGAGCAAAAATACCTAACTTTTGATGAAGATCTAGGTTATGCTATTGTAAATGATAATTTTGATAGAACCGTTTTTATAAGTATGTTTTTGGCGAATATCGCAGTAAATAGAGACTTTCCCGAAAAAATTGGCGGAGATTATACAATAAATGGAATTTCTGCCATTTTTGCTCTAATATTGCTATTAAGTTTCATGCCTAAATTATCTGTTGAAGAAACTAATCCAATTTTAAGAGATCCTGGTTTTGATGGAAGCAGGATGAGTGTAATCCCAAAATCCTGGATGATGAGACAAGTTCTCGATTATTTATTTATTCCGCTTATAAAGATTGTGGCTTATCGATTAGGAGGGGGGCTTTGGTTATCAAAAATTAAAGATAGTGATGTTCATAAAAAAATACATCAACAAATAAGATTTCTATTAAAAGATGTAAATCGTTGGATATTGGGAGAACTTGTTAGGGTTGAGATTCCTATTTTTGTAGAAATTGCAAATATTTTTGCAGAAATAACTCTTACTTCTGATTTAAATGAGGAAGGTTAAATTAAATGAGAAAAGGTTATATAAGTGAGTCAAAGAAAATATACAAGACGAATTAAACCGGGTAGAGCAAGGGAAAAATGGACGGATATTTTACCAAGATATTTAACATTCCTTAGTCATATGAAACCTATTCTTAGAGAAACAAGGCGAATAATTTATGATCTTGATGCTGATCTATTATTAGATCCTGAAGTTCTTGATAAAATAAGAGAAGAAGAAGAAAAGCGAAATATTAGGAAAGTTCGTGCCTTATCTGAATTCTCTGCAATGTATCGATCGAATGTTTATGAAATAATTAAAGATTTTATAATAAAGTACCGTGATAATTTAAGTTCTATTGAAATTAAGGATTATATAATTGATTTTCTACATGAAGCTGTTGAGGCTTTAACAATCTTACAAAGAATAACCAATCCCGATCAATCTAATCTGGAGCAAACGTATTTATACATTTTAACAAAATTTCTAGAAGATATTTTATTTCCAAGAGGATCTAATATTAAAATTATTTATGAAAAATTATTAAAACATGCACCAGAATTTTACGAGTGCCAGAGACATATTCTTATGCCTCATACTTATTATAGGGAAAAATTAGAT
>CAZVTX010000011.1:0-26875 GCA_964629395.1 uncultured archaeon | reverse complement strand
AAAAGAAGTTCTTTTAAAAGATAAAATCAAGATTTTTTTTTTAAATAATTACGCCAATTTCTTTTAATCTTCCCTTTAATTTTTGTGCCCTTCTGATATATTCATTAGATTTTGTCCTATTTTTTAAAATAAAATTATAAAAATCGCTCATTAGAAGATTCCATTTTACTGCTTGTTTAATTCCGATAATGGTTTTTACATCAATAAGATTTCTGCTGACTTTTAAGAACATACTTGCTCTTTTAACTTCCTTTCTATGATGTATAAAAAACTCGGCAAGCTCCATGTAAATATCAGCAGCAATACTTTTTATTTTATCATCAGAGATTTCTTCTTTTATTATATCAATTGTATTTTTAAGCATTTTATACGCTTGAGAAAGATTTCCTTTATTTTTTAATTGATTGGCTCTTTTTAAATAATAATATAATTTTACCCGAAGTGATTTTTCACCAATATGAATTGCCTGTTTGAAGTAATTCCGTGATTCACTAATTTTACCATTCTCAGCTTCGATTAAACCTGAATATAGATAAGCTAAACCGAGATATTCTTGTGATTTTGGAAAATTTACTTCATTTTCCAGAAAATTTATCATTATTTGAAAATGCTGTAAGGCGTTTGTCAAATTTCCTAATTTAAAAAAGGTTTTTCCTAAAAGATAATGAATTTTTATTATATATTCTATTGGAATTTCTCCTGATTTTGCTACTCCTAATGCACTTTGTAAATAATTGATTGCAATTTGATCTTGATTTAGAATAGAAGCGATTTTTCTTAAAAGTAAGAGAATAGACACTACTACCTTTTTTTGCTTATGTTTATTAAAGATTTTTAATGCCTCTGTTAAAATTTTACTTGCATCATTAAATCGATAGTTATTTATTAGCTCTTCTGCCTCTGTGTAGGAATTTATATATTCTATTACTTCAAAATCTTCAGGAGGTTTATTAAAAAGATCATTATGGACGGAAAATAATTCTTTCGCAATCTCAGCTTCATAATGTAATGCAGAAAAAGCAAAATTATTATTGCCATCGAAAAACTCAGCGTTTAACTCTCTTTCGGGGTTAAATTTAATTAAATCCAAGGAATTTATAGGAGATTTATCTATAATTTCTATGATAGAATTGAGCATTAAACGTGAAAATTTAATCCAATTTTCGATATAATCCTCATATTTAAAATCAGGATTGTTTCCAAAAAGACCATATAGAATATATGGAGTATAAGTCTCGAAAAATGATCTTATATAGAATTTTTCATATTCTAAATCTTTAAAATAAGTATAATATCCTTTCTCTGCGATAAAAAATTCATCAAATGGTTCATCATTCGAAAAAAATAATGTTTCAGATGTCCTAATTTTTGGTAAACCTTTTTTTAATTCCCAAGGTATTTTAAAGCTTCCTTCTAAGCCTAAATTTTTTAGCGCATTTACGATATTCTTAATTAAAATATTATCAAACTCTTTAAATAGCTCCCTTTTATTCATTAATGATATACGAATTCTATTAAGCCAGGCTCTTTCATTTTCATTGGTAATTAAATCAGGCATTATATTATTTAAGAGCTTGAGAAATTGGTTTTTCTTTTCCTCAATAGGAAAATTATGTTCGATAGATATTTGAGAGGCTAATTTTCCTAAAGATTCAAGTAAATATATTATCAATTTTAATGTATTATCATTTAGGTTCCAGAATTGAAAAACGACAGATATTCTAAAACATGCAATTTCAAAGGGGATATTAAGTTTTACCGGTAAAACTACGGGAAATTTGAGAGTTAGGACAATAAAATTATTCTTATTTATTGAGAATCTATAATAATTTTCAATTATTCCGTTAGAATCCCATTTATATTTTTTAAATAGGTTTTCCAATGATTCAATTTCATTTTGAGAAAGCGGTCTAATAGACATTCAATTACTTGAAAAAATTTTTCTTTAGCATTATAAAATAATTCTTAAATAATTATGTTTTCATTTACTCTAATATTTGAAAAATTTTAAAATTCAAAATTGGAATAATATTGATTTAAATATTAATGAGAATATTGAAATCTTGAAGCAATTAAATTTTCAATAATTTCAGAATGAATATTTCAAAATTTAATAAAGAATTAGGGACAAAAATAGCACGAGCGAAAAGCTTTGAAAAATTCGGAGAGATAAAAAGTGCTATAGATTCTTGGTTAGATATTTCTGAAATGGTATTAAAAAAATCTAAGGAATCTACAATTGATAACCATTATAGGAATATGTTGTTAAAAAAAGCTCGTGAGATAATGGATCATATTAAATACTTAAAGGCAAAATATCAACAGCCTATTGAGAGTATCTCTAAGGTTGACAAATCGCAACCGATTACAATGGATAAAGAAGAGGCCTCGAGCATCGAAGAGCTTAATAATGAAACTGAATATGACTCCGAAATAGATTCAAAATCAAAAGGACCAGAATTACAAAAGATTAAGAGAAAAAAAGATATTGAATTTAAAAATCTCCCTGAAGGCGTTATCCCCATAGAGCCGCCTAAAGAAATTAAAGTAATAACACCTTATGATAAAGACTATATAAAACAGAGGTTAGAACAGGCAAAAAAAATGGATATGAGCATTTTTAGTAGTAAAAAAACCTCCGAAAATGAAATCGGAGAAGATAAGATAGTCGTTTGCCCGATGTGTGGAAAAGAAAATCCTCCAGGCACTTTAAGATGTGAGAATTGTGGAATCGAGTTAAAATAAATATTTATAAAAATGCAATTAAAAATTAAATATTTAAAACGTAATTAAAATAAATATTAAATAGATTATTAAAAATCAAATATTCTTGACGTTAAAATGGCTAAAGAAAAAAAGAAAAAGAAAAGACTCTCGAAAGAAGAGCAAAAGCTCAAGGAAGAGCAAATCCTTAGAATTATGAAAAGACTGGAGAGTGAAGATAAAGAGAAAGAAAGAGTTAGAGTTGAAGCCAAATTGATTGCCGCCGATCCTAACGAGGAAGGCGTAAATGTAAAGATAAAAGCTCAAATATTAGACCCTTCTTTTTATGCAAAAGCTGCAAAATTATATTTTAACGCAGGAACAGAAAATTTTGTTGAAGCGGATATGGAAAAAATTGATATGGATAATTTTGCGGTAATATTATCTAATATTCCTAAAGAAATCCAGATACTTTATTATATAAAAATTCTCGATAAAAGCGGCGAATGGACACAATTTCCGAGACCAGAATTAATTGACCCTGATGATCCTACACAAGAATATGAGCCATATTATAGTTTTTCCGTAGAGCCAGATGGCACGATCTCTTTTAAGAAATTATGGGATGATTCTAATTTAATAAAATGTCCGGTTTGCGGATATATGTGTCAGAAATCATGGAAAACTTGTCCTGAATGCAATACGCCTTTATATGATCCTACCCAAGAAGTTTTTATTGATGATCAACTCGCAAAAGAAAAAGCATTAGAAGAATCCCAAGAGGATGAATTATCATGGGAGGATGCTACCGATGAGGAATGGAGAACACTTCCAGAATGTCCCTCTTGCGGTTATACGGTTCAATTAGACTGGGCAAAATGTCCCGTTTGCAATTTTGATTTGACAACTGTAGAATTAAAGAAAAAGGCATCTTACGAAGAATTTATGACCGAGGAAGAAAAAGCCGAAATGGAAAAAATGAGTGAAATTAAAAAGAAAAAAGAAAAAAATAAAAAGAAAAAGGATAAAGAAAAATCCGATGAAGATATTTGGGAAAGTGAAGAAGGAATAGATATTCTTTAGATCCTAAAATTATTTTAAATTCTCTCTATAATCGATTAGTGAATACTTTTTTAATAAGATCTGATTAAATTTTAGTATGAGTAATGATATCAATTATGACCCCGAATATTTTCCTTTAGGTTGCTCATGGATATATCCAAGAGAGAGTAGAGTTAAGAAACAATATAAGATACTCGTTATTTGTGCTCACCCAGATGATCCCGTTCTTTTAACAGGAGGTTTAACGTATAAATTGACCCGATTAGGTCATAAAGTAAAGTGGATTTCTGTTACAAATGGTAATATGGGACATCAAACATTAGGACCAATTGAACTTGCTGCAATTGAGTTAGAAGAGGCTAAAGCAGCTGCAAAATCCTTAGGAGCAGAATATGAAACGTTAAATGTTGATGATGGTTGGGTGTTTGTTAATAGAGAAAATACCGAAAAAATAGTAAGAGCAATTAGAAAATTTGATCCGGATTTAATTATTACACATAGACCCTATGATTATCATCGTGATCATCGTTATACCTCCCAACTTGTTATGGACGCATCATATATGTTGATTGTGCCTCATTATTGTCCTGAAGTCCCGATATCTCCTTCAAGAAAACATCCAATTATATGTTATTCTTATGATCACTTTAAGAAACCAATAGTATTCGAAGCTAATGTTTTATTAGATATAACAGATGTCTATGAAAAGAAAGCTAATGCTATTGCAATGCACAAATCTCAGCTATTTGAATGGCTTCCTTGGACAATGTCAATGGAAGATCAAGTTCCAAAAGAATATGATGAAAAAACACGATTGGAACTTGTAGAAATGCTGGTTATTTGGCATTATTCGGGATTAATTAGTGATTATCGTAAATTATGGAAAAAAGGATATCCCGGTAAAAAAGTTCTAAAAGGTGAGGCGTTTGAAATTTGTGAATACGGGAGGCAACCCAGTAAAGAAGATCTCAAAAATCTATTCCCCGGAGCATATATTCCATCTAAAAAAGAATTGAATGAGGTGTTAAAAAAATGAGTAAAAAAATTGTAAAATTAGAATATAAGCATGGTGTTCCAATGCTTACTTGGAATTATTATGAAGAGATGTGTTATGATAGACATTTAGTCCATGAAGTTTTAGAAAAATGGGCAAAAGAAAAGCCTAAAGAAATAGCATTTATTTCCGCCAATACAGGACAAGAATTCACTTGGGAGGAATTTGATAGAAATGCAACTGCTTTGGCATTAAAATTAATTGATATGGGGATTAGTAAGGGTGATTTTGTAGCAACATCTCTTCCTTTTCTTCCGGAACATATTTTTTTGGAGTATGCTTGTTTTAAAATTGGTGCAATTATAGTACCTTTAGATTTAAGATTAAAGCCGAATGAGGTCTTAAGATGTGTCAACTTAGTGAATGCTAAAGTATATGCACATTTAGGAGAGACAGATGTAGCAGATTTTAGAAGAGTAGCTGAAGCTGTTAGGGATAATCAAGATCATATAGAATATTTTATTCAATTTAGCAGTCCTGATGCTTGTATAGAAAGATCAAGGGAAGAAAAAATAATGTCCGCATGGGAATTTGCTAGAGATGCTGAAAAATTATATATGGAAGTTCAAAAGGGGCAAAATTCGGAATTAAAAAATAAATTTGATGAACTTCACTCAAATGTTAAAGAAACTGATGGCTGTATGGTAATATATACAACAGGTTCTACGGGGTATCCAAAACCAGCTTTATTATCTCATCAAGGAATAACGGTGCAAAATTTATGCTTGGCTCTCGGTTTTGGAATGACCGAAGATGACATTATGTTAGTTAATCTGCCTCCCAGCCATGTAGGCGGTCAAACTGAACAATTAATGACACCATGGTATGTAGGAGGCAAAAATATCGTATTAGATATATTTAAAGCCGAAGAGAGTTTAGATGCAATTCAAAAATATAAAGTAACGATATTAGGACAGATCCCCGCAATGTTTAACTTAGAATGGCGGCTTCCAAATTATAATACCTATGATTTATCCTCATTAAGATTTGCTCTTTACGGCGGGCAATCGGTAAGTCGACCTTTCTTAGAAAGATTATCCACAATGGCTCCTAAGTTCGGAACAGGATTAGGTCTTACCGAATTATCAGGATTTTGCACTTATACTCCGCTTGACGGAACAGTTGATGATATTTTGGCAGGTGTTGGATATGCTATGCCTATAACTCCTATTTCAATAAGAGAACCTATGAAAGAAGATGGAACTGCGGGAGATGAGAAGCCGGTAGGAGAAATAGGTGAGATTTGCTTTTCGGGACCTCAAGTGTTTTTAGGATATGTAAATGACCCCGAAAATACCGCCAAAACAATTTCTAAAGATGGTTGGTGCTATACAGGAGATTTAGGTTATTATGATGATAAAGGTCTGCACTTCTCAGGACGTTCTAAACTTATGATAAAACCAAAAGGATATAATGTATTCCCCACAGAAGTCGAGAATTTTATAATGAGTGCTTTAAAGGATAAAATAGAAAATGTCGGTGTGGTAGGACATGAACATGAGATTTACTCGGAAGGAATAATAGCATTTGTCGAAAAAAAGAAAGGCAAAGAGATAACTGTTGATGAAATTAATGATGTTTGCAAGAATATGGCAGCTTACAAACGTCCAATGCATGTAGTCATCTTGGATTATGGGGAAATGCCCCTAAATCGTATTAATAAAACGGATTATGTTGCACTTAAAAATTATGCTAAAAAAGAGGTAGAAAGACTAAGAAAAGAAGGAAAATGGGATAAACAACCTTAAAAGAATTGAGGTAATTTATTTTTTAAATATTCTAAATAATTTTCTCTATATTCTGCCTTCATTTGTATTACAAAATCTATTTTATGAACTTCTGAGGCTTCTCCTTTGTTATAATCTTCTAATTTTAAAATTGCAAAACCTGGATTTTTTTCACTTATTAATTGTGGATCGAAAACAAGTCCAATAGCATGAGGATTATTTGCATTTTGCCATCCCAAATGATTTATAATATCAATTCCGCTAAAAGTATGTCCGATAAAATGAGAATGAAACCAGCCAACCATGAATTCTGGGGGGTCCTTTAATAATAAATTAGACTCCCAATCTGCTGCTTCTACGTAATGTCTGGGCTCTAACTGGACTTCAGTATTGCTTCCTACATGAGCAACCTTTACTTCGGTAATTTTACAATTTCCAACGACAACTCTGCCTCCTAAAAAACCAATTACTTCCCTAAACTCGCTCTCATGCATCTTAAATGGATTTGCATAAGTTAATACCGCTTCTACAATTCTTAAATAAACAGATTCCTTAATTGAAACAAAACCAAAAGGTTTTAGAGACATGAAATTACCTTTTTTTTTGATTTTCTCTTTTATTTTGCTTTTTTTGCATATTTCTTTGATATCTCTCAATTGCCATTTGTCTTCGTCTATTTTTCCAGCTTTTGTAGCCTTTTTTAACAAATCTTTCACGTGCAGGAAAATCTTCACATAACCAATTCCATAATACAAAATATCGTTGTGCACCAGCTTTTTTAGTCAACTTTTTTGATCTTACTCCTAATTTTCTTAGATGAGATACAAATCTTCCCTCAACAGCATCTTGCAATTTACCTTCTATTTTTGAAGTAATATATTTAATGTTATTCTCATCAAAATATTCCCTAACGAGATCAAAACAATCCCCGCTACATAAATATATAATGTCTCCTGGCTGATAATCAAGTTCCTTTAAACCTTCTTTAACAATTTCTAATATTCTTTTCTTTGGGGCATTATTTTTTAAATTTTCTTCATTATATAATCCTACAGGAACACTTTTAAATATAA
Organism: uncultured archaeon; assembly: GCA_964629395.1. GTDB lineage: Archaea > Asgardarchaeota > Lokiarchaeia > Sigyniarchaeales > SOKP01 > CAZVTX01. Next base: position 19,256 of record CAZVTX010000011.1, on the reverse strand, counting down.
TTTTACCCGTTTCTACAACATGAAAACCTATAAATGCATCCCCGATTAAATCCCCTGTTCCGGCATCGTCAATTTCTATAGTTTTTTTTGCTTTTTTCATAATTTCAATTGGATATGATAAAAAGTTATTATTAATATAATTATTATAAAATTTAGATTTTTTTTTTAAAATGAATATCGAGATATTAATTATTGGAAATGAAATCTTAATCGGAAAAACGCAAGATACAAATTCAAATTGGCTTGCGAAAAGAATAACAAAATATGGTCATAAAGTAAGGAGGATTACAGTAATAGGCGATGATTTAGATGATATTTCTTCCGTCCTTAAGGAAATATTAGAAAGGGAGCCGGATATAATCATTACAACAGGAGGTTTAGGCCCTACTTTTGATGATATGACATTAGAAGCTGTTGCAAAAGCATTAAATCGAGAACTTAAATTGGATAAACACGCTTATGATTCAATTAAAAAAGCCTATGATAATGCTTATAAGCGGGGGATTTTAAAACTTGAAGGTATGACACCCGAGCGTGAAAAAATGGCATATTTACCCGAAGGTGCAATACCTTTGCCAAATGTGAGAGGGACTGCTCCAGGAGTTAAGCTTAAGGAGCAAAATACGCTTATTTTTTGTTTACCCGGCGTTCCTTCCGAAATGAAGGCAATGTTTAATAACGCTGTTTTATCTTATTTAAAAGAAAAAAGAGGAAAATTTATCGAGAAGAATTTAATTTTCATGGGAATTGGTGAATCTCAAATCGCTCCTTACGTAAGCAAATTAGAAAGGGAATATCCTCAATTATGGATAAAAACCCATCCGAGAGTGGGTTTATCAATTGAGGTGGAGCTTTCTATAACTTGTTTTAATGTCGAAAATGGCGATGAACTTGCTCAAGAAGTCCTTAATAAATTAAAAGAAATAATAATAAATTTGAACGGGAAAATTAAAGAATAAACAAGTTCGACGCCACCTTGCGGGTGGAATACTCAATATGCATTAAATATTTTACTGCATAAATCATCGCCGTCTTTAAATTTTATCAATCTCTAATAATTCAGCATTTTCATCGATCTTTACAACCCCATGAAAATCTCTTGTAATAGTTCCGACAATCCAATTAGATATTCCTGCACTATTTAGAGCGTTAGAAAATTCTTCCGCCCTTTCCGATTGGACAGATAAAAGCATACCACCTGCAGTTTCATGACATTCACATTCGGAAAATGCATATCCTAATTCATCTGAAAGTTCTTTCGCTAATTTAATATAGGGAACTCTCTCAATAATAATCGATAAGGCTACATCCATTATCATTTCTTTTGCATGTCCCGCCAAACCGAAGCCTGTTATATCTGACATTGCATGAATAAAGGAGAAATCATCGTAAGAATGAATCACCTTCACAACTCCTTGATTTGGCGTTGTCATGACTTTTATCGCCAATTCAATTGATTCTTTTAATTCCTTTATGGAATAAGTTTCTAATATTTCCGGCATATCCTTAAGAATCCTATATGCAGCCATTACACCTTGAATACCAATAGGTTTTGTAAGAATGAGTTTATCACCTGCTTTTACACCTCTTTTTTGAATAATTTTTTCTTTATTTATAAATCCCGAAGCTTCTCCGCCCATTAGTGGCCATTCACAATAAATAGTATGACCACCCAGTACTTTTGAATTTATTTTTTTCTCCATAAAGAATTTGATTCCTTTAAGAATTCCCTCGGCAATTTCTATTGGTGTATCTGTTTTTATAGCGAGAAAAATTAATATTCCCGAAATTTCAGGTACGTTCATTGCAAAAATATCGTTAGTTACATTACATGCAGTAATTTCACCCATAATTTTTGGCTCATCTATAATAGGTGTAAAAATATCTATACTTTTTACCAGAACAAGATCTGAGTTTGGTATTGGAATAACTGCAGCATCTTCCGGTAATGTGGGTAATCCAACGTGCTCTAAGAGATTTTCTAGATTATTGGGGCCTAACTTACATGATCATCCGTGGATTTTAACTTGTTTAGTTAATCTATATTGCAGATTGTTTTCCATATCACCTCATCTAAACTGGGAATTTTTTAAATATTGTTTATTAGAATATTTATTCTTTTTTTAAATTTCTTTTATGGAAATTTTCGATAAATTTTTAAAATTTATTTTTTGTTTTCTAAAAATATAAATATCCCTAATCGATTGTTAAACATAGGAAAATATAATAATTATAAATTAGTGAATTATATGCATGATGTTATGCTATATGCATTAGACCTTGCGATAAGGCAAATAAATGGAGAAATTATTAACGAGAAGGAATTTGAAAAATTAAGACTTTATAGTAGAGAGGAACTTTTAAACATATATCAAGCCTTTAAAAAAGCAATTTTATTACTAGAAGATATAATAATATAAAATCTTAAGACTAAGGAAATATTAAATCAATCTTTTTCGTTATCCTTCTATTTATTCTGAAAGCATCCTTATAAAATATTTTTAAAGTAATTTCATCAATATTGGGATCCATTAAGGATTTTTTCATTTCTTTATCTATTTTTAAAATATAATGAAATTTAAATGATTTACCTGGTTTAATTTCACTTAAATTTATATAATTAGGAAAACTTTCTTTTCGGTCGATTATCAGAAATTTTGGAACCTGTAAAGATATTTGTATATCATAATATTTATAATTAGATGGATTGCTTAATTTGAAATCTAAAAATATTTTATTTCTTAGGGTTTTAATATTTTTAAAAAAAAGTAATTCCTTATGAGTTGGCAATTGCTCTTCGATTTTTGGAGAATATAACATATCTCGAATTATTTTTGCTCTTAATTGATTTTTTTTTATAAATTTAAACACTAATTCTTTTATTTGTTCTACTTCTAAGCCGACATATGAAGCCAGATGTTTAAAATTAATGGGATTAACGATTTTAAGATAATGCTTAAATTGAGTAAGGTATAATTTCTCTCTACTTTTTCGGATATAAACTTTTAATTTATTAATTAGTAACTCCTTTGATATATTCCATTTTTCGATATATGGTCGGGCATAACGGTTAAAAATATTATTATCTTCGAGTAATTTCTCCTTGCCTATGAGATTATCAAGTTGATTTTCGATTTGTTCTATAAATGATTGAATTTGGGAAGATTGTTCCCGAATTAATTTTTTTGCTTGGACAAATTTATTTCTCTTTAGAAAATAATTAAATTTTGAATTAAATTTATTAAGATTTTCATTAATTTTCTTAAAACCATTAATTCCTTGGGATATAATTGATTGTATATTACTTTGTAGAAGTTGAATTGCAAAAATATTGTCAAATTTGGTTTTATTTGTTAATTCAGATTGTAACATTATCTTAACATCTTTTTCTCTTGCCTCGAAAATTTCTTCTTTTAATGCTCTAATTTCCCGATCCAATTCTCCTAAATATTTTTGAATTTCAATTTTAACCGAAATCCATCTTCTTAATACATCTTTAAAATAATCATCAAATTCAATATTATCTAATAATAAATCTCTAATATCTACTTCTAATTTGAATAAATTTTCTCTTAATTTTGAAATGACGGAAAATTTTTCTTCATAATTTACATCATCATTAAAAAGAATATTTGAAAATCCACTCTCGGAACGTTCTATTTTGATATGATTCTCCCGAATATAATCAAAATTTAGTTTAAGAACGCTTATTCTGTCATCGATAATTTTTAATTGATTTTTCAATTTTGTAATAAAATCTTGTTTCTTTTCTTCTATTATATCAGAAATAAAACCTTTAATAATTCCTAACTCATCAATAATTTGAATTTTAATTTCTTCCCATTCTTCTAATAAATCAAAAGCTAACCTTTTATATTCGAAATTGTTTATTTTTTTATCGAATTTTTTAATGTCTTTTAATATTTTTTCATAATCCTCGTTTAATTTTAATTCAGTCTCGTTAATTTTAAAATCTTTTAGATAAGAGTTTAAAGATTTTCTAAATTGTGCAGGAATTCTCTGAAATTCATTAATTCTCTCATTTAATTTATTTATTTCCTCATTTATTTTTGAAATTTCTTTATTTATTCCTTTGAACCGAATTTTTAAAATAGAAATAGCTGAATTGAATTCTTTAATAACATCCGGGTCTCGCTCTAATTTAAGAGCTTTTTGCAACTCAATAATTATCCAAGTAGCTATTTTTCTCGAATTTAAAATCAAGCAAATTTTCTTTAATAAAGTAATTGTATTTCTACGTTCTCTCCAATATTTTGATTCCAAATTATATATTATTCTGGTAATTTCATTCTCAATATTAATACGGTATTCTTCAAATAATCTTTTAAAAACTAAAGCAATTGCTTCTTGAACATTTTCAGAAGGACTCTCTAAAGCCTCAAACATATAAGGAAATATCTCCAATATATGTTTCTTTCCTAAATGGTAAAGTACATTTGTAATTTTATTCTTGTAATCAATATCACTCGTTTCTAAAGCATTTAAAAGATTGGACCAAATTTGATCAAAATTATTTTCAGCGATATTTACTAAGGCATCCGTCAATTTAATTTGAATTCTAAAGTCATCTTCTCGTAATAATTTTATCATTTTGGGTATAATCGGAATAATTTCGGAAGATCTCTCTTTCCCAATTTCTCCAAATAACCAAATAATAAGTTCTTTAACTCTGGGTTTTTCATTATATAATAAATTTAGCAATACATAGAAAATTTTCTCCTTTGAAAGAAAATAAGTGCCTAATATTTTAAGGAGTTCCGCAGCTGAGCGTGCAACGTCATCGTCTTCATCTCTTAGATTAATTATAACTATTGAAAGTAGGGGTTCGAGATCTCTTATTTTTGTATAATCTTGTTTTAAAATTTTCTTAATTATTTTTATTACATAAAATTTGACTTTCCAATCGTTATCCATTAATTTTTGGATGAATTCCTCAATTATTTCATTTAAATAATATTCATCTAAATGTAACCTTAAAATGAGATTTCCAACAAGTTTTACGGCAAATCTTCTTACAGCACTGTCAGTATCAAATAATCTAGTTCTAATTTTATCTAACAGATCAATAAGTAAAGTAGGACGATAGATTGATAACTGATATAAAATTTCCAAACAAATTAATCTTATCCATGAGTCCCGATCATTTATAAAATTTTCAATAATATTTGTAGTTTCTAAGGCAATTGAGGGAGATTTATCACAGATTAAATTTAATAGGTTTAATAACTTATAGATTAATTCTTTATTTTCCCAATATTGCGAATTTTTTATAATCTCAAAAATTTCATCAGAGGCTATCTGATATTCCCCTTTAGATATTAATTTCTCATATTTCTCAGGGTCAATTGATAAAAACGTCAATTTTAAACGATTTTCTCTTTACTTTAGAATTCGATATTTTTTAATAACCAAATAAATTTCTATCTTTCTAATATAAATACGTTCTTTTATATTTATGATAATGAAATAAAGAATAAATATTTAAAAAAAAGTTATTAAATAATATAGGACTTTTTCTATTATTCTTTAAGTTCTACTATAGCAGTCCCTTTTGTAGCGACTCGTTCTCGATATGTGAGAATTCCCTCTTCCACTTCTTTTTCATGAACAAGTCCTAATGCAATATCTTTTTCCGAAATATAACCTCGTTCTCCCGCTTCAAATTGTTTTATAATATTACCATCTTTATCTTTAATATCTACTTTTGTTATTGTAGTTTGTTGAACGTCAAAATATACTCTATTTCCTTCAATCTTAGAGATTGTTGCTTCAGTAATAAGTAAATCTCCACATCTAACCATCCCACGCATATCCAAATCTAATTCGATTAAAGATCCATCTTTTTCTTGATTTGTCCAATCTTCAAATAATTTAGTTGCTAATCCAAAAGAAAATAGTCCATGAGCAATAACCCCTTTTAAACCAGCCCTTTCTGCAATAGCATCATTAGTATGAATGGGATTAGTATCTCCACTTGCTTTAGCATATTTTCTTAATAATTCACGCGTTATTTGGTCAAATTCATTTTTTATTTTATCTCCAACCTTTATTTCTGATAACTTTACCATTTTTATCACCTCCCTCCTAATATCCTCCAGGTCTCACAGCAGCCCTCGTGAGAACCTTGCAAACTAATTCATTATTTTGATTTCTAACCTCCAATTCTAATGATGCAAAAAGAATCATATTCTTTTCCACGAGCCATACATCAACCCATTTTCCTTTACCAGTTAATTTATCACCTGCTTTTACCGGTACGCAACCTTCCCAATTATATTTATTCCCGGCATGGAGTAATTTATTAGGATTTAATAGAAAATCTCTTTGAGTACCATCTGGAAGTGTCAATTTAGCACTTGGAATAAGAGTATAGAAAGATTTTACCGTAAACGCATTAGCAAAAGCCTTACAAGCGATTATCTCATCATCATTTTCTCCGACATATTTAGGATCTGTTATTCCAAAGCATTCAGCAAGAGCCCGCATAGTTCGCGCTCTCACTTTAATCCTCGCCTCACCAGGAAGCTCAGTTCCTGGCAAAGTTTTAATTAAAAATTCTGCATTTTTTAACATTTCTTCTTTTGTCATTTCAGACATTTAATCTCACTTAGGTTTTTTTTATAATTATATAAATAATTATAATTTGATATTAGATCTTTTAAAGATTTAATCATAATGAATTTTTGTAAAAATAAGTTGATTTAAAGAGATATTTAAATTTCGATGATAATTTATAAAATATTTATAGATTCTTTTTTGAGGAGAAGCTCCATTTAATAGAATACAAGAAATTTTATGCTTTTCAATTAGAGTACATGAATAAATATCAATAGGAGTAGATGCTTTTTTAGAATCCATACTGTTTTTATCTATATCAAGAAATAAATTATTTTTTTTATATTCTTTAAGTTTTGCAACTGATATAGTTTGACAAGGGATTTTATCATTATTTTTTAAAAATATTCCATCTACATCCTTAATAAGGTATGTTGTTTTTAATCCTAGTTTAAATGATAAAAATAAAGCGATAGAATCAGAAGTTACATCCCAACTGTGTGGTAATTCATCTTTTAATTTTAAAAATCTAAATGGTGCAAAAAAAATTAATTTAGATTCTTTTTCATTAATCAATTTTTTTAAATTTTCATAAATTTCAGTAAATACAATATTCTCTTTTGAAAAATATGAGATATATTGAGAATAAATATCTTTTATATTAACATCCATAGCTTTTATTGCCATCCAATGAGAAAGAGAGGGATCTATTTTAAGTTCTGAATCAAGTATTCTAATAAAATCTGCATATTTTCCTCCACCACATATGATAATACATTTATTTATTATTTTTTCAGCGATAATATCATGAATTTGATTAAGAGTATTGATTAAATAATCTTTATTTTTTATAATACTTCCACCAATCTTGATTAAAATAATATTTTCGTTTATCATATTAAATTCATCAGAATTATATTGAATTTGGAGGATAATAATAAAATGCTCCTGCAACCGCAAGAGCAGATGAATTTATATTATCCGGAATATTTGTTATTTGTTTATAATCGGATATATTGCTAAAACCTAATGCATTCAGAGCTTTCTTTATAAGAAAATCTGCTGATAATCCGGTAACTATAAAATGAGGATTTTCCTTAAAAAGTGGATATCTATTAATTAGTTCGTTATAAAATAGAGTGATTTCTGTTTTTATAATATTTAATTGCATATTATAAATGTATTCTGCAATTTGATTTAATTCTTCTTTAGAAATAGATTCAATATCCATGCAAATTATCCTGGCTAATCTTGCATAACAATATTCAAGTTTTTTAGGTCTATTATCCGCAGTATCGTTAATATAATCCTTTTCTGTAATATTTCCCATTATCATATGGACATCCGATACTAAAGCAAATTTTTCGAAAGAAATTCTTACCATATTCCCTCGATAAGGAACAAAATGGGTTATTGAAGGAATAGTAGCTCTTAAACCTCCTGTATATATTAATTCATGATTAATCATCCGGGTAATATCATTATCTCCTTTTGTAACGGGTTTTGAGTCGACAATTGGAATAATATCAGTAGTAGTGGAACCAGAATCAATAAGAATACAATTTGGGACAAATTTCCCCAAATATAACGCAGTAGAGACCCAATTAGCAGCAGCAATGTTGAGGGGGTTATTTTTCACCTCATCAAAAGTAATAAATTTTCCAGAGTGACTAATAAAATATTGCTTTTTAATTGGAAATACTTTTTTTAATGCATTTAATACAGTTAATATTCCTTCTCTTTTAGTTTGAAATGCATCTGACAATTCCGCGGTGATAGTTATTGCTATATAACTTAAATCATCTAGATTAAAACCACTCTTAATTATAAATCTTTCAATAATATTTTTAAATAAATTGTCCAGATTAGTAATTGATTTTTCCCAAAATGGAAAATATTCTATATATGAAAATGTATTCTCTATATTCTTATCATCAAAGAGTATTAGAGCTGCTTTAGTATTTGCACCACCAATATCTAAACCTAAAATAATAATATTATCCTTCATTTTCCAAATATCTTTTAATTATATGATCTTTTAATAAGTTCAAATTTTCTCCGGTAAGTGCATTTGTTAAGAAATAATCTCCTTCTTTTAATTCCAATTTGTTTTTTAAATAATCAATTTCAGAATTACTGGCTAAATCCATTTTATTAAATACAATAATAATATCAATTTTTCCATCTTTTGTAAAATTTTCTTTAATCTCATTAAATAAATCTATTTGAGAATCTACAGAATAACCCGAAGATGGTGTGGGGTCAAAAATAAATAAAATCAAATCCGAAATCAATCTTAAAGCTAAAATTGCTTGCAGTTCAATATTATTTCGTTTTGACATAGGGCGATCTAAAATTCCAGGAGTATCCATTATTTGGACTTTTATTTCATCAAATCGTCTTTTAATTTTTATATGCCCTAAATTTAATTTTTTAGTTGTAAAGGGATATTCTTGAACCTCAATCTTTTGATTAGTCGAAATTTTTTTAACAATGCTGCTTTTTCCTACATTTGGAGCTCCAGCACATACAATACATGGAATTGTATAATCAATTGAAGGTATTTCCCGTAATTTTCCCCTTATATTATTAAGAAAAATTAAATTTTTGTTTTGCTTCCTTAATATAGAGGAAATTCTTCCAAATGCTTCACGACGTAAACGGTCTCCTTCTTTAGGTTCTTCAATTTTACTCATTTTTTTCGTATAATCCCTTTCTAATTGGCTTAATACGGGTAAAATTCCATTTAATTTTCCTAAAGTTAACTTTAATTTTTCAGTATCTACTAATAATGAAGCGAGTTCTTTATAAAAATCTGGAAGTTCATCAATCATCGGAACCATCTTAATTATATTCAATATCCGAGTAATTAATTCATTAATCGCCGTACTAATCCTTTTTCCTTCTTTTTTTTTTGCTTTTAATAAGATAGGAGCATTTTTAGAAACTTGAGCTGAACTTTTCATTGCTCTGCTAAAAGCTATATCCAATAATTTCTGAGCATCAGGTACATGATAAAATTCATTAAACGGATTCTTCAATTTGTCTCATCAAAATTCTATAATTTAAAGAAAAAAAGCAGACATAAAATTTTACTTTTTCGCTTTTAAATCGGATATTTTTTGTTTTAAATTGTTAATTTCATTTGTTAAATCAATTTTCTCCCGAGGTATTGATTCCAATAATTCAATTGCATATTCTAACCTTCCTATAGCTCTCTCTATTTTATTTATTGCGGCTTCTTTTTCTGCCTTTTTGGATGCTTGCCTCGCTCTTTGAATTTTATTTTGTAATTCTGGAGGAAGCGCTCTCAATTTAGCTAATTGTTCTTCTTCCTCTTTTTTCTTTTCCTCTAAAATAGATTCTACTCTTTTTTGAAATTCAATCTCTTGTTGTTTTCTCTTTAAAACTTCCTGTTTTAATTTTTCTTCATATGCTTTATTATATTTATCTAAATTTATAATCTCATTTCTTATTACTTCGGCTTGCTGATGCCAGCCTAAATTTGAAAAAATTTGCATAGCTTTTTTATAAAATTCTTTAGCTTTATCGAACTCCTTTTCATCTACAAACAATTTTGCTTGCTCTAGAGCCTCATCAGCTTCTTTGACCATCCGTTCTTCTTTTTTTTTCTGCTCTTGAATTAATCTCAATTTCTTTTCTCTCTCTTCAAGTTCTTTCTTTTTCCATTCAGGGATTTCTGAAACCCCGACTTTTTCTTTTGTAATTACGGATCCCCTATCTATTGCTTTTATTCTCTCAGATACTCTTTTACTCTCTTTTTGTTCAGTTAACATTAAATTATCTACATCATCTAACCCCTTTAAATAAAAATCTTTAATCTTATTTATTTGCCAATTTATTTGTTTACATTGATAATTAAAACCTAATTTATTAAAAATCTCAAGGGCTTTTTCATAAATCTCTAGTGCATCTTCATATTTCTTTTCTAAAGTTAAATTTTTAGCTTTTATAAGAAGTTGATTTCCTTCATCCTCTAAACGCTTCTTTTCTGCCTTTTCTTTTGAAACTAGCTCAGATGGTTTCTCAAGCTCCATTAAACGTTTAATTCGTTGCATCTGTTTTTCAATAATTCCGATTTGACCTTTAAAACCAAGTTGTGTATATATATCTTTAGCATCCAGATAAAATAGCAACGCTAAGTCATAATTTTTCTTGGCTAATTCTGCTTTTGCTTGTTTTTCAAGCTCTTCTGCTTCTCTTTCTAATTCCGCTTCAGAAGTGCTCATTTATTATCACCATCATTATTAAATATTAATTGATAAAATTAACGTTTTTATCTATGCTAAATATAATTTTGATTAATTCATTAAAAAAATTATTTGTAAGTTAAAATCGAAAAATTAATCAATAAAATTTGAATTAAAAATATAAAAAAAGAATAATAAGAAAATTGGGTTTAAATATGCCGAAAAAATATAAGATCGGAGTATTAGGAGCAACCGGCGTAGTTGGCCAAAATTATATAAAATTATTACAAGGTCACCCTTGGTTTGAAATTGTAGATGTGGCAGCCTCTCCTCGCTCTGCAGGAAAGTCTTATAAAGAGGCGGTTAAGGAAAAATGGCAAATGCCCATAGCTATTCCGGAATCCGTAAGAGATTTAACCGTAAGAGATGTACAAGATTATGATTCTATTGATGATGACCTTAGCTTTGTATTTTCTGCTATAAACATGCCTAAAAAAGAACAAATAAAAGAAGTTGAATTTAAATATGCAGAATTAGGAATTCCGGTTATAAGTAATAATTCTGCACATCGTTGGACTCCAGATGTTCCTATGATTATTGGTGAAATTAATTCCCATCATGCAGAAGTTATTCCAATTCAACAAAAAAAGAGAGGTTTTAATAAAGGATTCGTTGCTGTAAAACCTAATTGTTCATTACAAAGCTATTTAACTCCAATTTATGCATTAGAAAGAGCAGGATATAAGGTAGATCAATTAATAATTACTACACTCCAAGCAGTCTCAGGCGCAGGATATCCAGGAGTTGCTTCATTAGATATTGTGGATAATATAGTTCCTTTTATAGGAGGCGAAGAAGAAAAGACTGAAAAAGAACCTTTAAAAATATTGGGGAAAATTGGAGAAGATGGGATAATTAATAATGATTCCATTAAAATCAGCGCAACATGTACCAGAGTACCGGTTGTTGATGGCCATACGGCATGTGTTAATGTAAAATTTAAGGAAAAAGTTCCTGACCAAGAAGAAATTATAAAAATATGGAAGGAATTTAAATCTGTGCCTCAAGAATTAGATTTACCCTTTGCTCCCAAGAATCCTATAATATATTTAGATAATAAAGATAGACCTCAACCGAGAAAAGATAGAGATAATGATAAAGGAATGGCAGTAACTGTAGGAAGGCTAAGAAAAGATAATGTTTTTGATTATAAATTTGTATCACTTAGTCATAATACTATAAGAGGTGCTGCGGGAGGAGCAATATTAAACGCAGAATTATTAATCGCTAAAGGATATATAAAATAATTTTTAAATTTTTCAAAATTCGTGTTTATCAATCAACACCGGTAAAATATTTTTAAATAAGAATAAGACTCCTTTTTCTTTTATTAATTTATATGGTGGTAATGGAGGATCCATTTTAAAATTATAATCCTTTTTAATTCCTCTATATGCTTTTATTTTTTTAAGAGGATTAAATTTATTTAATTCAAAAATAAAATTTGAAATTAATTTTTTAAGAAAAGACTCATCTATATTAAAAATAGCTGAAATATAACCTAATTCTTCGGATACCTTTAATCTTATAGAACTTAAATCATTTTCATCTGATTCATCTATAATTGATTTTGGAATTTGTTTAATTTTAATTAAGGTTCCGTTTTTGAAAATTAATAAAATTACCGTTTTACATGCTTTTTTCAGGTAATTACCATTTTTTAACTTAAATCTTCTATTTTTTAAAATATCTGTAATTATTATTAAGACTTGGGCATTAAGGCCAATATAAGAAATGAAGGAATTATAGAAAATTTCCGGAATTGTCCAATGAGATATTTTCTTTAAGTTTAAATTTATTCCAAAAAGCCTAAGTAAAAAGCGAATTACTGTATTATAAGCCTTTGGAATGGGATACATCATCCAATTAGATTCAAAATTACGATATCCATAAATTAATTTTTGGGTAATTAATTTAAAATTTTCCTTTGTTAGCGGAATCTTTAAATCTAAAAAATTGGAAAGTAAAGATAAAATTCGATTCATATGGAAATAGATAATATTATCAACATTTAATTCTGTTTTTAATTTATTAAATCTTTCAAGTTGGTATTGAAGATTTCCTTCTGAGAAAAAATCTTTAACTTGTTTTATATTTATGTTTATTTTAGGAATATAAGTTCTATAAATACTTTTTTGGATTTGAAATAATAAATTAAGATTAGGATCGTGAAAAATTAAGCCTAAGTTGAAAGGAGGAATTAAATTATCAACAAATTTAAAAACATGTGAAATTCTTATATTCTCAAATAAGCTCAATAAATCTTTTATAAAAATATAAGCATTAGGCGTAGGATAAATAAAAAAAAGATTTTCTTCGAAAATCTGTTGAATTAGATTTAAAAAACGATTGATAAATTCATATATCGATATCCTTTCAATATCTACACAATGATCGTTTATTAAATCAACAAATTTTTTACTGAAAAACCGAATAGTAGAGATCTTTATATTATATTTTTCTAAAATAATCATTTGTAATTTATTAAACAAATTGCTCATATTGTCAAAATCATTTTCCTGAAAAATGATAATATCTTTTGGTATTTTTTTATACGGTAAATGAATACTTATTTTTCGAGTCTCATATAAATATAGCGCAATTAATGATTTTTTATCTTCAGAATAAATTACATCTAAGATATTAGGCTGATCATTCAAAAAACGCGGGTAAAAAATCTCAAAAAAATAATAAAGAATAGAGGCTTTAATTTTTATTGGAGTTAAGGGTATTCTTATTTCTTCATCAATATCTTTAAAACTACCCAAAATTTCAGCATTAGCATTAAAATTTAATATTTTTAGCCAGTTTACTTTAAAATTATAATTTATCATGCTTATATAACCTCTAATTTTTTTAATATTTCTATTTCTTTCTTATTATAGTAATATTGAAGCGTTTTGTAAAACAAATTTAGAGTAGGAACATTCCCTTTATTAAAGTATTTAATCATCTCTATAATGCAATTATATATATTTGGGGGACAACCTGAAAGTTCTAAAATTAATTTATTTGGCTCAATTTTCTGTTTTTTCTTAAATTGCTTTTTTCCTGAATAGGTTTCCACTTTTATCTCTCGAAATGCTCTATTTTTTGTACTATTAATTGCACAATCCCCAAAAATTATTGTATGACCATTCACCTTCAATATTTTTTTCTTAAAATCCGGTATTGAAGGTGAATCTAAATTAAAATTAGTACTTTTTTGAAATCTTTTTTCGATAATCTCTGAAATATCGGGATCTAAAGGATCTTTACCTATTAGAAAAAAAGTTTCTCCAAGATACTTCATGTCCTTGATCATTATTGTTTTAATTAAGTTTAATAAATAATATGCTTGTAAAAAACAACCCGAACAATAATTACCTTGCCGGATATAAAGATTTCTTATATTGATTTTTCCCAATTTTGACTCACATAATTTTATATCAAAATTTAGAGAATCAATATCCGCCCCAATAATCTCAATATTGGAAAGATCATATCCACCAAATTCTCGCTGTTTTATATGTTCTATTAAATCCTTATTTAAAATATCTAAATTTAATATTTTCAATATCATCAAATCAGTTGAAATAATATCAGTACCGGATATTACTACGCCAATTTCTTTTAGATTTGAATCCCGGTAAATGTAAGGTCCTGCATCCTCTAAAATATAAAATAAATCATTTATAACCAAATCTGGGGGTCTTAATTCAGCAATATCAATAATTTTAGATATTAATTTTGCTTTATAATTATCATAATATAATTTATCCTTCTTTATATTCTCACTTTTTTCAATCCTAATACATTGATGAGAGTTCGGGATTGAAGAATAAAGATTTAATAAGGATATCTTAACTTTAAATAAAGGATGTACATTTACCTGATTTAAAACAATTAATTTATCCGAATTATCAATAATTTTTGGATATAAAATATAACCATCAGAAATTTCTTTTTCAGTAAATAATTCTGATTTCAATTTTGATAAATCTTCTTCAGTTAATTTATTTTTATTAGAAATTAAATTACTTCCATCAAGATAAGCTAACTCTGCACCTAATTTTTTTAAAAAAGGTTCTAATCCCAGTAATTCAGATAAAGCTCTTATGGAGATTCCTGGATAAGGGAAATCGCCAACATATATTCTTTCAGCACCAGCATTTTTACACATTAATATTAATTCTCTTAATGAATCCAAATTAACATTTGCAGGAAAACCGCTCGGTAATGAAAAACAGGTTTTTATAAAAACTTGATCTCCATCTTGAATAAAATTTTTAATTCCGCCTAATTTTTCAATGCTATCCCTTATACAGTCAATATGAGTTTTATCCTTAACAATTGCAACGTAAGTTTCTATATTGCTCATCGATGGCATCCTAAATAATTTATCAAAATTGATTTATTTTACTATAAATAATAATGTAATAATGATTTAGATTCTAATTAATTTTTTGAGTGATTATTATTTCCAACAACGATTTTATAAAAGTTAAGGCTGAAAATCTTGATTTACAAGAATTTAATAATAATTATGGAATTGATATAGGATATTCTTTAACAAAAATTGCTTATATCGAAAATAATTACATAATATTAAGAGAATTTTCGACAAATTACGTTTTGGAAAAATTAATTCAAAAAATCAATGAGATTATAAAAGAAGACATATGTTTAAATTTTACTGGAGGAAAAAGTTATGAAATATTTAATTTTCTCTCGAAATCATATAATTCCATCCTAATTGATGAATTTAAAGCAAACATAAGAGGTACCGAGGCTTTATATCTTCTCGAGAAAAAGAAAAATTTTCCTTCTAATGCAATTATCGCTTCTTTAGGAACAGGAACCTCCTTTACTTTGATAAAAAACAATGAATTTAAAAGATTAATTGGAACTGCATTGGGAGGAGGATTTTTACTTGGATTATCAAAACTTTTAGTTGGATTGTCGGATTTTCAAGAAATAATCCAAATTGCAAATGAAGGAGATAGATTTAATATAGATTTGAAAGTAGCGGATATATATCATAAAGATGATATACGTATTAGCCCCCAATTTAGAGAATTGAATGCAGCTTCATTTGGAAAAATCATAAAGCATTATGATATAAAAAATATTAGAAAAGAAGATATTTTACAATCTATTTTATGTGTATTAGGAGAAAACATCGGAACAATTGCCTGTTTAAATGCTGAACTTGAAAACTCAAAATATATCGCATTTATTGGAGGATTACTCGAAAATAATAAAATATTAAAAAGAATATTAAAAATGATTTGTATTTTTTATCGAAAAACACCAATCTTTTTTAAAAATACAAAATTTGCCGGAGCACTTGGCGCATTAACAATTTCTAAAGAAAATTAAATTGATTCGGAATGCTTCTTCAGCATATCTTCATTAGTCTTACCTAATTTAATCGCTAACTCTGCAATTATTGCATCTAAATAAGTAAAGGCTATTTGTTCAAACATAGTTCCTTCCGGAGTCAAAATTGCAGTATCATCATTATGGTTTTCATCATGATCTCGTTTCGTTCGTCCTTTTAATTTAATTGTTATATCAGCAACACGTCCAACAATCGTTTCAGGATGAGAAGTAATAGAGATTATTGCATAGGGCTTAACGGAATTTACATAAGTATTTAATAAGCTAACAACTATAGATGTTGTTCCAGAACCCGATAAAACAATTAAAATATCTTTCTTTCTTAGGGAAGGGATACTTGCTAAATTAGTAATCATATAAACCTCTGCACCTAAATGTACCAATCTGGTTGCAAAACATTGAAGTATCATTCCGCTACGTCCAGAAGCTAGCAAGAAAAATCTACGATTGTTTATAATACCATCGTAGCATACATCGATGAATTTTTGAGTATATTTAAAGTTTTTATCAATATGTTCCATATTTTTTATAAGATTCTTTACGATTAAATCCATGGATTCAAAAAGAATGCGTTTCGCTCTCTGACCATTTTCGGCCAATTCGACCTGTGTTTGATTTTCGGTCATATTTTCAAAATAACTTTTAAATGTATATTTAATTAAATGAATAATTAAAAAAATAGATTTGTGTTACTTATAATTTTATTTTAAATTTTTTAAATCTCGATATCAACGTATTATCAATAATTTTTTATCAAAAAAAAGGAAAAAAAAAGAAAGATTAAAACTTCTTTCTAATTAATGCACGCAATTTTAGAGAGCTTCTTTTACATATATTTTATTGCAAGAACTAAATCGTTTTTAGTGATTTTCTTTCTATTTGCGTGCATTGTAAAAGCTTTTGCTTGCTCGGTAAGCTTTACAGCGGTCTTTTCTAAATGATCAATCAAGAGATCTACAGCATTTCGGGCAACAATAGAAGCCCCTTGTTGCTTCATTAATCTCCTGATTGGAGACCATGCAAAGCTGTGCTTTTTTTTAGCCATTTTATATCATTCCTCCACTAAATTTTATTTTTTTTTTAACTTTATATTTTTTTAATTTTTTTTTGTTATAATTTTGAACTGGTTATTTTATAATATGTCAGAAGACCTATTTAAAGTTATTGGTATAATGGGAAGAATATCAAAAAGCTGATTAAAAAAATTCAAACGACAAAAATTTGATCATTATAGGAAGATTAAATTTTTATGAACACGATAAATGATGGTTAGAAACTAAATTTAATAAGAATATAATTTGGTGAATTGATTGATAAAAAGTATTTGAGAATATTAGTGATCGTATCAAAATATAGATCATTTGATAATAAATTAAAATAATTAAAATTTAAGAATTCAATTTATTTAGATATCTAAATAAAAATTTTATTATAATTACTCAATATATTATAGACAAAATATTTCAAAAATCATATTTCTTGAAATTATTTCAATAATATTTTATCTTTATTCTTAATCTCTTATTTTATAATTTAAGCAATAATTAGTTTAAGAATTAAAAATTGATAAATAATAAATTTAAATAAAAAATTTTATTTAATTTCCTTTTTTATAAACAACTAAAGGAATTTTATTAAGTGTTTAAAATGTCTCAGCAAATAATTGTTCCAGGTGCGTGTGGGGTTGCAATCAAGTGTAAAGATGGCGTAGTATTAGGAAATGATCGCCGTGCAACTTGGGGATATACAATAACCAATAAAAATACTAAAAAAGTTTTTAAAATTACCGAATATATAGGATTAACAGCCTATGGGTTAATTGGAGATTTCCAAGTTCTTGTGAAAATTTTAAGAGCTCAAGCAAATCTTTATGAATTGGATGCAGGAACACGAATATCTACTAAAAGTTTAGGAAAGTTAGTATCAAATTATCTTTACTCAAGGAAATTATATCCATTATTAACTAATTTAGTTATTGCCGGAGTTGATATTGATGGACCAAAACTTTACACATTAGACGCTTTAGGGTCATTGATGCCTGATGACTATGGTGTTGCTGGTACGGGAATGTTAATGTCTATTGGAATACTTGAAGCAGAATACAAAACGGATATTAGTGTAATTGAAGGTGAGAAGTTAGTAGAAAAAGTTATAAGGAATGCTATTAAAAGAGACGCGATGAGCGGTAATGGAATAGATATATTAATTATTACAGAAAAAGGTTCTTCTGAAAAATCTATTGAAATCAAAGAACTTGGAGAATAAATCCTTTTCTTTCAATTAATTTTTAAAAATTGTACAATTTCTCCAACAAATTAAAAGGTGTTCTAATTTTGCGATTAATTAATAATTCAAATGATTCTTATGAAATCTCTGCTTTTACTAAAGAAGAATTATTGGATATTAAAAAAAATTTTTCAAATTTCAAAAATAAAGAAAATAGCGAGGAATTAATTAAGGAATTTTTAGAGAAATCTTTTCCAAAAGATATTATAGAATTTTCAAAAGAATATATCTCAAAAATAAAAGATTTTTGTCAAAAATATTTAAGTCTTAAAATAAATAAACAAGAAGAAAATTCAATTTTTAAATTATATGATTTAAAATCATATATAATTGAAGAATTAAAAAAGATATTAAATAGTATTGTAAATCTCAAATTAAATGTTAGAAATGTAAAACGTTTTGCAAAATCTAACAATTATCTTGAAGAATTAATTGAAGAATTAAACTCATTGGTAGAACCTTATGAAGATTTGATTAATCTTTTAGAAAAATTAGAAAATAAACCAAATAAGAAATATTTATATGAGAAATATTTATGGGTTGAGACAAACAAAATTAAAAATCCCGTTTTTAAAACAAAATTACCTGCGAACAGTGAATTAGTTTTTTGGGAGGAATTTAAAGAGTTATATGATTTTTTAGAAGAGAAATATAAAAAACAAACAAAGAAAAAGAAAATAAAGAAAGATACTGTTTTAAGAGTTAATTTTAATGATATATATAATCATTTTTATTCAAAAC
>CAZVTX010000010.1:0-27480 GCA_964629395.1 uncultured archaeon | reverse complement strand
GATCTTTATTTAGCTCAGGTGGAAAAAGATGAGTTAATTGATACAATTGCAAAAACAAATGGTGTAATAATACCCGTCGAAATCTCTATAATCATTCCTATTTGCTGGCCGATAAGCGTAAATATTTGAGTTGGAAGTGCATAAACCGTAATTGCAGATAAATATTTATTTTTAAAATCAAAAAAACCGAGATTTATCGCAGCGCATACAAATAAGAAATGAGAGATTATTGTATAATATTCAATATCATTATAATAAAAGACAACCATAAGATAAATTATACACGAAATAAAGCCTAAAATCTCAAGTAATCTCTTATTATTATGATTCAAATTTAAAACACGCAAATTTAGTAATATTTTATTATATCATATAAAGTATCTCTTTGAGCAGGTCGTTTCCCACAACTTTTAATAATCTTAATTATCTCTTCTGCCGGTAAATATTCACCATATTCGGCACCAGCACTTTTAGAAATATTTTCTTCCATTAAGGTTCCTGAAAAATCATTTACACCATAATAAAGGGAAATTTGGGCGAATTTTGGGCCCAATTTTACCCAAGAACATTGAATATTATCTATAAAATTATTGAAATATAAACGCGCTGCAGAAAATAATCTTAAATCATCAATACCATAGCTCGGTTTTAATGGATGCTCCTTTAATCTTGAAAGTATAGGTTTCTCTTTAACAAATGGTAATGGGACAAATTCGGTAAAACCATTAGTTTCCTTTTGAATATCTCTAATAATCTCTAAATGTTTTGCCCTATCTTTAATATCTTCAATGTGGCCATACATTATAGTCGATGTAGTTGGAATTCCGCATTCATGTGCGATTTTAATAATTTCAATCCACTGTGTTGTTGTAATTTTATTAGGACATATTATTCTTCTTATATCATCAACTAAAATTTCTGCTGCAGTTCCAGGTATAGAATCTAATCCATTATATTTTAACTCTTTCAAGGTATCTTCTATTGAATTTCCAGAAAGCTGACTTAAGTAAAAAATTTCCTGAGGTGAAAAAGCATGAATGTGAATATTATTATTAATATTTTTAACTGTCTTTAATATATTCAAATAATAATCATATTTTAAGGCGGGATTTATACCCCCTTGGATGCAAACCTCAGAGCAACCATTATTATTTGCTTCAATTACTTTTTTCTTAATTTCTTCTATAGAAAGTGTAAATGCTTCTTTATTATCTTTTGAAACACTAAACGAACAAAATTTGCAACTTTGCTTACAAATATTTGTAAAATTTATATTACGGTTAATTATAAATGTAACCACATTTTTCTTTTTAATCGTGCAAATTTCATCTGCAGCTGCTTGTAATGCAAGAAAATTTTTTCCCGTAACTTTTAATAATTTAATTAAATCATCAGTGGATATTTCTTCAAAGCTTAAAGCTCTTTTTATAATGTTTTGAATATCGGAATTTATCCCATTATAGATCTGTAACATTATAATTCATACGTTCTATTGTTTTTCTTATATTTACTGGGCAAAATTCTTCTTTTTTAATAAACTTGTCGTAAATAGGAAGCCTTTCTTTTAATTTAACACCATATTTAGCACATTTTCGCTCAAGTTCTTTAATTTGGGGCCATTTATGGATAGGATTAATATAATCAACTGTAATGGGAGATATTCCGCCAAAATCATCAATACCTAATTCTATTGCATCTTTTTCATAATTTCTAATCAGATTAGGCGGAACTTGGACGGCAATTTCATTTTTAAAAATCAATTTTGCAATTCCCGCCATTTTTAAAGTTTCTTTAATAGAAATTTGATTCTTCGGTTGATATGGAATATTATCTTTTTTTATAAAGTTTTGTATGATTACTTCTTGAATATGTCCATATTCTTCGTATAATTTCTTAATAAGATATAAATCTCTTATTCTATCTTCAAATTTTTCTCCAATTCCAAGAAGTAAACCTGTTGTAAATGGAATTTTCAATTTTCCTGCATTTTTAATATGTTCTAATCTTTTTTCGGGTAATTTTCCAGGAGAAAATTCATGAACACCCCCTTTTTTAAAGAGCTCCATGCTTGTGCTTTCAAGCATTAATCCCATGCTTGCATTAAAATTCTTTAAGCGTTTTAATTCAGAATAAGATAATAAACCTATATTTGAATGGGGTAAAATATTAAAATCCAAAAGATAAGAACAAATATCACAAATGAACTGAATATAGTCAGGACAATCACGTTTTTCAAGTTCACTTTTAACCTCGTCAAAATTATCGGGATGTTCTCCCGACATGATTAATGCTTCCTTACAATCATATTTTAATCCTTCTTCGATTAATTCAACCATTTCTTTATTCCCAAGTAGAACAACATTACCCGGACCATTCAATTTGGGTATTTTATAATTATAAAAACAGTATCCGCATTGATTTATACAATAATTTGATAGTGAGAGCGTAAAATTTTTTGAATAAGTGATTATATTCTGTTTTTCTTCCGGTAATTCGTTTTTTATTTCTTTTACCATCGCTTTAATTTTACGTAGTGATAATTTTTTCAAAACTTCAATCTCTTTCATACTTTAATACCACATAATTATTTCTTTGAGAAATATTTACAAGCTTAAATCTTGGAGCATTGATCATTTTATCAAAACCCTCTCCTTCTACTAAAGTTATCGCATCTTTTCCGCCAACAATCCAAGGGGCAATTGTAAGTCTTATTTCATCAACTAAATTATATTTAATAAAACTCCAATTTAAATTTCCGCCCCCCTCAAGCAGAATCGAATTAATCCCTAATTTTTTTAAATAATATAAAGCATTTTCAATATTTACCCGCGGTCCTTTACCGCATTTTATTATTCTAACGCCTAACTGCTCATATCTTTCTATCTGCTCATTTGGAACATTTTCCGTAATACATATTATAGTCGGATATGTTTTTATATCAAAAGTTATAACTTTTGAATTAAGCGGAATTGATAAGTTACTATCCATAACTATTCTATAATAGCCATTATGCTCAAAATATTTAATATGAAGTTTAGGATCGTCATTTAAAATAGTTCCCTTTCCCACCATAATTGCATCTACTTGAGTTCTAAGTTCATGAACCTCTTTCCAATCTTGCTCATCGGATAATTCAGGATCACCTGTTTTTGATGCAATTTTTCCGTCAATAGTCATTGCTGCACTGAGAATCACATAAGGTCGATCATTAGGGCTCATAATAAATAAAAGATTTTGGAAAAATTAAGATTTATTTTCAAAAGCTAATTTCCCTCTGATATATGTTCTTAATATATTTAAGGAATTCGTTCTCTGCATAATTAATGCATAAACTAAATTATTTTTTAATTCAGATACATAATAATTAGGCGCAGAAAGATCAATTATAAAAAAATCTGCTTGCTTTCCCTTAGATATTGATCCTAATTTATTTTCTAACCCAAATTGTCTTGCACCATTAATCGTTGCCATTTTAAGCAAATCTTTCGCTTCAAGCTTTTTTTTAGGAGATAATACTCGTGAAATTCTATATAAATATCTTAATTCCTCAAACATATCGGGACTATTTGCCATAATATTATCTGTTCCTAATGAAATCGGTATATTCAAATCTAAAATAGATTTTATTGGCGGAAATCCTACGCCAAAATAGCCATTACAACGGGGGCATAATATAAGACGAAGTCCATTTTGTAATAACAATTTTAAATCTTCTCGTTCTAACTTAGTTCCATGAACTATTATATCCACAATATTATCATTGAGTAATTGGAGAAATAATTCAGGATTTCTTTTATTCTCTGCCACGTGGCAAGCAATTATCTTATTATTACTCTGCTTTAACTTTAAAATTTCGGTTTTAATAGATTCTGAAATTACTCTATAACTGGATAACCCTATTCCATCAGCTTTCTGAAAAACTAATTCTAAATCTTTTTGATTTTTAAATCTACCTAATATTAAATAATTGATTAAGGATTTTTCTAATGCCTTTCTAATAAGTTTAATTCCTTCTATTCCTTGTTCTCTAAAATCAATAAAAGTAGTAATCCCATTTGATAGCATTTCTCTTACACTAAATTGAATTCCCTTGATTATAATTTCTTCTGCTATATTATTAAGTAATTTATGTTTTAAACCAGAAGGCGGCGCAACTACTTCTGCCAGTTCAAGATTAAAACCCTTTTCTTTTGCAAAACTGTCACCAATATGTACATGAGAATTAATAAAACCAGGAATAACCAATAAAGAGGGCTCTTGTTCTGAAATATCCAAAATATTATCGGGATTTCTATAAGAGATATATGAGATAAAACCTTCATCATCTATTTCAATATATATTTCCATTTTTAAATTTAAATTATCACCGATTAACCCATATTTAAAAAAAAATTCATGCTCTTTCATAATAGTTTAAAAAAAATAAAATTGGAAAAAGATAGATTCTTTAATATTAAATATTAAAATCATTCAATCTTTTAAAGAATTAGAAAAAAATAAAAATTTTAATTCGCGGTGATATTTAATTCAGACTTTTAGGAAAGACCTCCAAGATTCAAATTCGATAATTAATATAGGTATTGATAAAGTCGGCATCGTAGGTGTGGAAAAAAAAGTAGAAATCATACAGGAAAATAAAAAATATTCATTTTACCCTACTATTTCAGCACTTATTTCACTTCCAGCAGAACAAAGAGGTATACATATGAGTCGGAGCAGTGAAACAATTGAAGAAGTTATAAACGAAATTGTTTGGAAACCTGCTGGAAGTATTGAAATAGTAGCCGATCGTATCGTTAAAAAACTTTTAGAAAGACATCCGTATACATCAAAAGTAGAAGTTACTTTAGAGGGTAAAATTATCGTTCAGGTAAAACAAGAAGATCAAAGAAATATACAGAAATCTTATGATGTTTTTACAATTGCTAAGGCTAAGAAAAAAGATTCGGGAGATATAGATTATAACTATTATATAGGAGCATCAGCTTACGGAATGACTTGTTGTCCTTGTGCTTTAGGTATGAGCAAAGAGTTTGCTGAAGATATGATAAGAAATCGAAAAGATATAAATATTTCTGAGGAAGATATAAGGAAACTAATTAATATTTTACCATTCTCATCCCATAACCAAAGATCAAAGGGAACTATTATACTTCAAATAAAAGATCTTAATAGTCATAAAATAGATGTTCTTGATATTATTGATATCATTGAAGAAAGTATGAGCGGAAAAATACAATCTGTTTTAAAAAGACCGGAAGAAGCTGAATTAGTTAGAACCGCTCATCTAAAACCTCTTTTTGCGGAAGATGTTGTAAGACAAATGGCAAAAAATTTTATGTTAAAAAAATTTGAAAATCTAAAGGATAATTTTAAAGTAATCTTTAAAGTTGAAAGTTTTGAATCAATTCATCCGCATAATGTATATGCCGAATTAAAAACTACTATTGGAGAATTACGTAAGAGCATTAAATAATGAGCGAAAAAAAATATGTGTTTAAAGTTTGCTTGCTGGGCGAGCCGAATGTAGGAAAAACATCTTTAGTTTATAGATTTGTTAAAAATATATTTAAAGAAAATTTGGCAAGCACAATTGGCGTAAATATTTCAAAAAAATCGATTCAATTAGATGGAAAAGATATTAAAATACATTTATGGGATTTAGGAGGCGACCAAAAATTTCAACCAATGAGAGATACTTTTTTAGCAGGAGCAAGAGGGGCTTTATTGGTTTTTGATTTAACAAATAAAAAGACGCTTGAAAATATTGATAAATGGATAAAACATTTTGAAAATATAATGGGAAAACAACCTATGGTTCTTGTTGGAAATAAAGCAGATTTATTAGATCATATTGAAATTAATGAATCGGAATTAAAACAAGTTGCTGAAGAAAGAAATATTCCATTCATAATCACCTCTGCAAAAACCGGTGAGAATGTAGAAAATGCCTTTAAAAATTTAACAATAGAAATGATGAAAAAATCTAAAATATGAACTTAGAAATTTTTCCGAAAGGAATTGAAGGAGATTATATTGAACTCGAAAATAATCAATTAATTTTTGATGTTAAGGGCGTTTTACACCCTAAAGATAAAAAAATCTGTTTTTTAAGATTTTATCCCGATCCTAAAGGTGATCGAATAAGAAATAATGTAAAATATAAAAAAATTTACGATTTAAAAGAAAGGTTTGATTTTTTAAAAAAAAATTACCCTCAATATATTTTCTTTTCCGAACAATTGGACATTGAAATTCAAGGTGTTAGAAATAGCGAAATTAAAAAAATTTATCATCCAAAAGATTTTCTTATTTCGCTTGAAGATAAAAAAAAACTCACAAAAACAGAAGAATTATCATTGGAACTATGTAATCTTTTTATTGAACAAGGAGGCGTTCCTAAGGAGTCTATAGGGATAAGCGGATCTCTTATGGTAGGATTAAATAAAGATGAATCTGATATAGATATAATTATTTATGGAACCTCAATTAGTCATGATTTCCAAGAATCTTTAAACAAAATATTATTAAACCCTAATAATTATTGTAGGCAATATAATTTAGAAGAATACAAATCTCATTATAAATGGCGGGTAGGCGGATCTAATATCCCTTTTGAAAAATTTTTATTTTCAGAACGCCGTAAGAAACATCAGGGAATTTTTAAAGATCGGGAATTTTTTATCAGATATATTAAAAGTCCAAACGATTGGGGAGGAACTTTCTATGATTTTAAGTATAAAAATTACGGAAGAATCACACTTATGGCAGAAATCGTAGATGCAACGGATTCAATCTTTACACCATGTTCTTATCAAATAAATCCGCTAAAAATAATTGATATTAAAAACATTGGGCAGCAAGAAATTAGAAAAGATGAAATAATAGAAGCTGCTTCTTTTCGAGGACGCTTCTGTGAACAAGCAATAGAAGGAGAAAAAATTTTGATTGAAGGAAAATTAGAAAAAGTTTATTATAAGACTAACAGAGAATATTTCAGAATCCTTTTACAAGACCAAATAAATGATAAAATGATTGTAATTAATTAGATTGTTTTAATTTCTTAAAAATTATAAGCATTTGAATTCAAATTATTATATTTTATCAAGTGCATTTTTTAATACTCTATTTTTATAATTTTTAATGTTACATAATTATAATTAATGGAGGTTTAATTCAAGTTGAAAAGATTCATTGATTTCGATAAAAGAAATAAGATTTTATATGACAATCTATGGATTGACGATCTTAAAATTGTTATTAAAATTCCTATAATTATTAATGAAGATACTCCAAAAGAAATAATTATAGGAAAATTTAATTTATCAGAATGCCTTTATTTATTAGAATATTGAAATTTCTTTTAATTTTAATAATTTTTACTTATTATTGGGCGATATTTAAGATATAATATGAAAATAGAGAGAAATTTATAAAATATAATGCGAACCTTTTTATATTCTCATTTTGTATCTTTAGAAAGTATAAAAGAGGGAAATTCAAATGAAAAAGTTTTTAGATTTTGACAAAAAAAAGGAAATATTATATAATAATATTTGGTTAGATGATGTAAAAATTGTAGTGAAAATCCCTATGATTTATGAAAAGAAATATGATAAAAAAATTAAAATGGAAAAATTTGATTTATCTGATAGTCTATATATTTTATCATATTAATGGCTTTTACTAAATCATGAAATCATAATATTATCTCCAATTATTAATAATTTTTGTAAGAATGTTTTAATAAATATGAGAAAATATTATTTTTAATGATGCTTGGATTTTTTGGTCTCGTTTTGCATGGTCACATTCCATGGTGTAAAAAATCAGGCACATGGCCCGCAGGCGAAGAATGGCTCATGGAAGCTATGAATGAAACTTATATACCTATGTTAAATGTTCTAAGGGAATTAAAAGAGAAAAATGTTAGCACGGCGATTACAATAAACATTACTCCAATTTTGGCTGAGCAATTAGCCGATGAATACTTGATGCAACGATTTTCAGAATATATGGAAAATTTAATAAAAAGAGCAAAATCTGATATTAAAAGATTTGAAAATCATAAAGAACGTAAAATAATTGCTGAATATTATGTTGAGAAGTTTGAACACATTCTCAATACTTTTTATCATAATTATTATCGGAATATTTTAGGATCTTTTAAGTGGCTTCAAAATGAAGGAATGGTTGAATTAATTACTTGTGCGGCAACTCATGCTTTTTTACCGCTAATGGAGCATGATTCTGCAATTTTTTCTCAAATTCAATTAGCAGTAGATACACATAAAAAATATTTTGGGCGAGAGCCGAAAGGTTTTTGGTTGCCAGAATGTGCTTATCGCCCCAAACAGATTAGGAAGGGGAAAGTAAGAGAAAGTCTTGATTATTGGTTAAATAATTCAGGTATAGAATATTTCTTTGTAGATTCGCACGGCATCTTAAATGCAGAATTACTTGAGTCTAAGAATGAAATTGGATTAAATACAAATTTTGGGTATCGCTTAGAATCCGATGTTTGCGTTTTCGGTAGAAATAAAAATACAAGTAGGCAAGTTTGGGATGCTCAGATTGGTTATCCTGGCGATGAGTTTTATCGTGAATTTCATTCTAAAGATCACGAATCTGGACTCCATTATTGGCGCATCACAGAAAAAAACCTTTCTAAAGATAAAAAACAATTATATAATATAGAAAAAGCGAAAGAGAGAATTAAATCCCACGCAAATCATTTCATATCTTTAATTACAAAAGAATTAGAAGATTTCTCAAAAATCTCAAATAATCCCGGAATTATTGTGTCTCCTTATGATTTTGAATTATTTGGACACTGGTGGATGGAGGGAATAGATTGGTTAAAAAATGTTCTTGAATTAATATCAAATAATAATTATGTAGAGGCAATAACTTTTTCTGATTATGTAGCTAAATACAAAGATAAATTCTCCATAATTAGAATGGGTGAAAGTAGTTGGGGTAAAGGAGGTCATTTTGAAGTATGGCAAAATCCGGAACATGGTTGGATTTGGCCATATATTAACTCTTCGGTTAAAGATCTTGAAAATGTTATCGCTATGAACCCTCGGCCTAATAATTGGGGAATAAGAATTTTGAAGCAAACTGCCCGTGAATTATTATTAATGGAAGGAAGTGATTGGCCTTTTTTATTATATACCAATCAAGCCAAGGATTATGCTAATAAGAGATTTCATCAACATCATCAAAGATTTAATAAATTAATTTGGGCTGCAAAAAATCCATCTGATACTTCCCGAATTGCATTACGAGAGCTTGAAGAAATAGAATCTATAGATTCTTGTTTTCAAGAACTTAATCTTTCATATTTTCAAAAACGCTAATAATATTTTAATACTCAAATTGATTATCTTTAATATAACATTTTTATTTTTAAAAATGGTAATCCAAGATTCCTTGATCTCAAATGTATTAATTTCAATAAGTATTTTTTCATGGATGATTTATATTATTCTGAGTTTTGGATTAGGAATTTATACGCTCATTAAAATTTGTAAAAGAGTAAAAAAAGATAATTTATCAAAACTCCAAAAATACAATGTTTTTACTTGGGGAATTACTTATATTTTACTTGGTTTTTCTTTTCTTTTTTTCATTTTATGGTATTTTTTCATTCAGGAAATAAAATTGAAGGAAATTTTGGATCAATTATTTGTCCTATTCTTCAATCTTGCAATTCTTATTAAAATTTTTAATACTGAATATACTATAAATAAATATAAATATTACAAGGGATATTATTTTTCGGTTATTTTAGTTATTCTTACAATTTTTTCATTAATTTTAACGCCTCCAATCATAAGAGAAACAGCTTTATATCAAACAATATATTTGATTCTATTTATTTCAGGTGTTTCAATTTATTTATTGCTTTTTTCTGTTGTTGCCGCAAAAACTAAAGGTGAAGAAAGGATAACGGCAATTAAATTTATTATTTTTCCATTTTTAGTTGTTTTGGGAATTGTTTTCCTTCCCGTAAATGTGGAGGTGTATTACAAAAATCTTTTAGATTATTATTTTCCTTATTTATTATCTCCAATTCTAATGATAATCGGAATGTTATTAATGTATTCAACTTATAGAAGGAATTTTCAATGAAATTTTTATTTTCAATTAAACTTTCTTAGGTCTATTTTCGAATATTGGAAAAAAATAATAGAAAAGTTGTATTTTAATAATTAATACCTAAAGTAAAAAGTTTGATAATAATAAAATTCGCATGGAAATTGATGAGGATATCATTAACGCATTTTTTGCGTTAATTGGTTTATCGATGTTTTTTATATTTTTTGCTTTTGGCACCATAATTTCAAGTTTAAACGAAGATAATTTCATGTATATTGAATATAATCCCAAGGAAGACCTTTTTTATATTTTTGGGATTCTTTCTTTAAATTTAGGTTTTCTTGGTTATCAATTACTTAAAGCCTCGAATTTTCGTTATTCCAGAAATCTAAATAAGAGGTATGGAGAAATTTTAGTAAATTCGGATAAAATGATGATATATAGCATTCCTTTAATTATTTTGAACTTATTTTTATTATATTTTTATGTGAAATATTTTCTTAGTAGTTTAGCTTTTAATATTTTATTAATAATGATATCAGAATTAATTTTAATAGCACTTATTTTTTATAATTCAATAAAAATTAGAAGGGATTACAAAGAGGAACTTTTAGAGAAATGAAAAGTAAGATTGAACGATATAAGGAAATGGTTAAATTGGACCCTAAAGATCTCGATGCTTGGGTAAATTTAGGCGATGCATATTACGATGATGGAGAATATGATGAAGCTCTTAAGTGCTATAAGAAAGCTTTAGAATTAGATTCGTATTCGGCGGAAATTTGGAATAATATAGGGCTTATTTATTCTTATAAAGGCGAATATGAAAAATCAATAAAAGCATATAAAAAAGCAATTGATTTAGATCCTGATGATTCAGTTGCTTATTATAATTTGGGCTATGTATATGATGAAAAGGGAGAAAAAGAAAAAGCAATAAAATATTATAAAAAAGCAATTGAGATTGATCCTAATTATACTGATGTCTTGAATAATATTGCTTTGATATATTTTGATGAGGATGACTACGAAAAGGCTAAGGAGTGTTATAAGAGAGCTTTAAAAATAAATCCGGATGATACCGGAATATATGAAAATTTAGCGATTATTTATTGTGATGAGGGGAAATATGATAAAGCTATTGACTGCTATTTAAAATCTTTAGAGATCAATCCCAATAATGCCGAGACATGGGAGAATTTAGCTGATGTTGCTTTAGAATTTGATGATTATGATAATGCAATAGACTGGTATAAGCAAGCATTGGAATTAAATCCCTATAATGATACCGTTTGGAATAGTTTGGGTTTAACTTATTATTATAAGAAAGATTTTGAATCATCAATAGAAGCCTATAAAGCGGCACTTCGTATTAATCCAAATGATCAAGTAGTTCATTATAATATAGGCTATACATATTATAAAGAAGGAAAATTAAATGAAGCAATATTATATTTTCAAAAAGCATTAGAAATAGATCCACAATATCCATCGGCTTTAAAAACTATAGGAGATATTTTCTTTTTTTCTAAAAAAGATTATAAGCAGGCAATCTCTTTTTATGAGAGATACTTAAAATTAGAACCCGTCGAATCAGAAGTATGGAAAAGGTTATCTACTTGTTATGATAAAATAGGAAATCCGCAAAAAGCGGAAGAATGCAGGGAAAAAGCTGAAGGATATGATTTTTAACGCAGATTTACATATTCATTCACCATATTCAATTGCTGTTTCGAGGTCTCTCAATCTAGACACAATGGTAATTACTTGTCGCCAAAAGGGCTTAAATCTACTCGGAACTGGGGATATACTTCAACCCGATTGGTATAAATATATGAAAGAAAATCTAAAAAAGGAAAAAGATAAGTCATATTCATATAAGGAAGTATATTTTATTTTACAATCAGAAATAGAAGATAAAGAAAGTATCCACCATGTAGTATTTTTTCCTGACTTTGAAACTGTTGATTTAATTCGAAATAAACTATTGGCATATTCTAAAAATATTAATGGTAATTGGGGTGGTCGACCAAGAATAAATTTATCTCCTGCAGAAATAGTTGATATTTTATCGGATGCAGGATGCTTAGTAGGGCCTGCTCATGCATTTACACCGTTTAAAGCCATATTTCGACAAGGAAAATTTAAAACTTTAAAGGAATGTTATGAAGACTCGTATAAAGAAGTCTATTTTCTTGAATTGGGATTATCAGCTAATACCGATTTAGCAGATCGTTTAGAATGTTTAAAAGATGTTTCTTTTTTAAGCAATAGCGATGCTCATTCTGAGAGTCCGCGCTCGCTTGGTCGGGAATTTAATCGAATAAAAATGGAAAATGCTTCTTTTGAGGAATTTGACCTTGCGATACGCAGAAAAAATGGGAGAAAAATTATTTTAAATGTAGGACTCCATCCTAAGTTAGGTAAATATTATAATATGTTTTGTAATAAATGTCGCAGAAGATTTCTTTTTAAAAAATCTAAAAGAGCAAATTCATTTTTAGATAATTATACTTATACAGATAATTTTGTTATAATATATTCTTCAAATCCAGATGTAAAAAGAATTGATTATCTGCAGCGTGTTGCAAAAAACCAAATGATTTGTCCCGCGTGTAAAGAATTGACAGGAAAAAATAATAAAGTAAGACTCGGTGTTAGCGAAAGGATAGAAATTATTGCACAATATTCTAAACCCATTCATCCAACTCATCGCCCTCCATATATTAATGCAATCCCGCTAATAGATATTATTCGTGCTGTTAAAAATATTAAAAGTTATACAAGTAAAACCGTTTTGAAAATTTATAATGAAATAATAGAAAAATTAGGGAAAGAATTTGAAATTTTAGTGGATAAACCTATTGAAGTAATTAAAGATTTTGACGAAAATATCGGTGAAGTTATAAAAGCATTTAGAAATGAGGAAATAAAATATATTCCCGGCGGAGGGGGAACTTATGGACAGATAAAATTTGATTTTGAATAAATATTATCAATAATAATTTATTCATGAAAATATTAAGCCAAATTAGAAATAGTAAAAAAATGCTAAAATATTTTAAATGTCATATTCAAGATTTAAATCTATTAATTCTCCGCATTTCGGACATGTAAGCCAATCAAAAACTTTCAGAGAAACAACCATCATTTCAATATCTTTTCTATAAAATTGATTTTTGAAAACTTTTTTCCAACCACAATTAGGGCAAGTCATAATTGCACGAGCTGTAATAATATCAGACTCGCCTTTCGCTCCCGTGGAGCTTTTATTACCGCTTTCAAAAATTCTGTTTGATTCCATAAATTATACCTAATTATTTCCAATGATATTTATGATAATTGATATTAATAAATTTTGCTTATTTATCATAGGAGGATCATTAAGACAAAAAGATTTTATTTCTTTAAAACAAAGAGGGGAATGAAATTCCCCTGCTTTTAAGTCGATTGTAGTGCAATATTGAACGGTTTTTCCAGTTATCAATCTAGGGAGGGAGGATGGAGGGACTCTATATATTTCTTTAATTTTTTTATTATTATTATGATATAAAATAATATCTTTTATAATTAGAAAAAAAGTAATATTCAGGTGATATTACTAAAATCTTAATTCAATCTAATATTCCTGAAGCTTCGATAATCTTTATATGATCAAAAGCCAATTGCATATTTTTTAAATTGGTAATCGGGACAATTTCTAAATCGGCAGCATCATCTTGGGCTTTAGGATCCTCATGGTCGGTTGCAGGTTCACATAAATAGGCAATTGAGACCGTATGACCTCTAGGATCTCTATTAGGGTCGGAAAAAACGCCGATTAATTTTATAATCTTTACATCTATATTAGTTTCTTCCTTAGCTTCTCTAATACAAGCATTTTCTACGGTCTCACCAATATCTACAAAACCCCCTGGTAAAGCGAAATATCCTTGATAAGGGGGGTTTTTTCTTTTAATTAATACGATGTTATCATTATCATAAAGAATAACAGCATCAACCGTAAGCAAAGGAGTTTTAGGTGGCGGCATATTATATATAACTTTATAATTGTTATAATAAATTAAACTAATCTAAAAAAATTCTCGAATTAATAAGATGCTCAATTCTTGTTCTTCTTGGTCTTATAAATTCAGTTTTCCCTTGTTTTCTTCTTAATAGTAGCTGTTTATTGAAATTTCTTGAATTTATTAAATAAACTTCTAAATTTTTTTGATCTAAATGAATGAGATTAAAACTTGGATCATCATCTGCACGACTCTTAGTAGAGGTACTGGTTCCGCAATAAAGAAAAGTGCATGACCCCAAAACCCAAGCATGGGGTATATGTTTATGTCCCATCAATACTAAATCAACTTCAAAAAGTTGTGTAATTTCAATTAATTCCCCTGCATCCAATAAGGTTGCATGAATACGACCGCTATAAGGAACCGCAATAACATGATGATGAAGTGCAATTATCCTATTTTCGAGATTCTCATTAAATTGGCGTGCTAACCATTCTAATTGCTCATCACCAAGCTCTCCTTCAGAAACATCATCCTTAGCACTACACAAACCTACAATTAATGTATCAAGATCTTCTAATACTAACTTTGACCTCCTTGGCCCAATATACCTCTCAAATTGGACAATTCCCGAATTTTTAAGGTCATGATTTCCAGGCACAATCATTAAAGGAATACTTTTATTTATCGTACGTAGTATAGCTCTAACTTCGGCATATTGATCTGGTCTTCCTTTATGTACTAAATCTCCTGTGCATACTACTGCATCGGGATTTAAATCATTAATATAATCGATAATTCCCTCCAATAAATTTAATTTAAATTCGCTTCCTGAACCATAATGAAGATCTGAAATATGAACGATTTCAATCATAATTAATAATAAGGTCATTATGCTTTTAATTATGATTGCTGAGAAAATAATTGCATTAATTCAGAAAATCTTTAGCCTTATTGGATTTAAAGATATAAATTTAATTTTAAGTCAAAAAGAGGTAAATTTTATAATATTAATATGGCTTTCAAAAAGCAGATTTCTACTAAAAATGAAGGCTTTTATCATAAAGTAATGAAACAATTGATATTCAAATACATCTCTAAAAGTAGCTCGATTTCTAGAATTATTAAAGAAAAATATATAAGATCACGTAGAGCGGATGTTTTTATACAATTGAAAAGCGGAGAACAAATTATTGTAGAATTACAGCATTCATCTATTACCATAAAAGAAATAATTGAAAGAACTGAAGATTATAATAAAGCGGGAGTTTATGTTTTATGGATACTTCACGCGAAAGGTAAATGTGTAGCCGAACCACGATCAATTCGACATAAAAAACATGTCCGAATAAGTCCCGCAGAAAATTTTCTTCATAAAATGTATGGCGGTCGTGTTTATTATATAGATTTTCAGAATCGTAATAAAAAAGTCACTCCTCCTTTTGCACTACATTTCTCCTATTCTAATAGAACAAGAACAGGTATATTTTATAAAAATTTTACAAGATATTATATTCGCGATCAAAATTATGCTTTAATTCCTAACTGGAATTTATTTCCAACAAGATTTAAAAACTTCAAGATTGCCCGATTTTACGATAATCATATTCAAAATGATCTTATTATGAAAATTTCGGATTTTTTAAAGTTGTATTTAAAGAATAAAGATGTGTTGCTTAATCATAATTCAGGTAAATATACAAAGAGAATTATAAAATTAATTTATAAAAAATTTAGGAAATATTACGGTAAACCATTAATTTTGTCGTGCCTTAAGCAGTTAAGCAGATCATTTCATTTTAATACAGATATAATAAATAAGAAGATAAATAAGGTGATTATTAGGGATGTATTCTGAATCGCCGATCTTATTTAAAACGAGCTATGATAGATTGATACAATATATTCTCGATAAAATTACCGATTTAAATGAACATTTTAATAATGTTGATTCTATTAATGTAAAAAATAACATAAAGGATGCAATAAATTATTTGGAATCGCTTCTAAAGGATTTGGCCGATAATCCTGAAAAATATTCTGAAAAGGATATAGAAAATATTACAAGAGAGATTAAAAGCGGAATTTCGAAATCCGGAATGAACAAATATATTAGATTTAGTAAAAATAATGAACTTAATAATAAAATTCTTAAAAATAAAAAAAGGATTCGAGTTATTTGCCCTGTTTGCAGAAAAGAAAAATATATTGCAATTCCTATATCTGTTGTAAAAAATAGTTCAAATGTTGCCACTTTTTCCATCCCTAAAAATATGGTTTGCAATCATCATTTTCAAATATTTGTGGATAAGGATTTTAAAGTTCGAGGTTATCAAAAAGTTGATGCTATAATTGATGATAAGATAACGGACTCTGAAGTTTCTAATGATTATAATAATGATAATGAACTTTTTGAAAATTTAATTATTGAGGGAAATCATATAGAATGGAAACCATTAAAGAAAAATAAAAAACCAGAATTAAGAAAAGAAAATGAACATTTTATTAACAATTCCAATAATCAAAATGATAAGACTATTAAGGAGCGTAAAAATGAATCAAATTCGCCTTCCTTAGAAAAAAAAATGAATAATACTTTACAAGGTTTAAATGCATTACGAGAATTTAAAATAAATAACAAACAAAAAAGAAATATGACCATTGAAGATGTTTATAACGAATTTTGGGAATTTATTGATGATGATAATGAATTATTTGCAGAATTTATCAATAAAGATAAACGAAGAGAAAAGATGGAACGTCTTTT
The DNA here is from genome assembly GCA_964629395.1 of uncultured archaeon. Lineage (GTDB taxonomy): Archaea > Asgardarchaeota > Lokiarchaeia > Sigyniarchaeales > SOKP01 > CAZVTX01. The sequence goes on along the minus strand of CAZVTX010000010.1, from coordinate 10,602 downwards.
TTAAATAAAGCGTAAAAAGATTAATTTAATTTTAAATTCTGATTAATAAAATCAATTACTTGTTCGGCTTTAATTTCAGAATTTCCGATAAATCCTTGCCCGTAATCTTTTTTGCCTCCACCTTTACCTCCAAAATGCTCAACGGTTTTTTTTACTAAGTTACCGATGTTTAAATTAGTATTTTCTGCGGGTTTTTTTGCCAACATCCCCATTAACATAATACCTTTAGGTGTTTGATTAATGAACAAAGTTATCAAATCCTCTGATTGTTTCATTAACCTAATTGAAAAATTCTTTAAGTCATTTTGGTTTAGATCGTCAAATTTTTTAATTATAAGTTTAAATCCGTTGATTTTTTCTGCATTTTTAATTAACTCGTTTATATAATTCGAATCTAAAAGATTTCTCATAATTGATAATTTATTCTTGTTTTCCTCCCATTCTTGATATAGTTTTTTAATTTTTGCGGGAATTTCCTCAATTTTTACTTTAAATATTTGGGATAATTCCTCCAAAATATCGCCATCATATTTTTCTTCTGTTTTTAACTCAAAATCATCTTCATTTATCTTTCCTGTTTTTAATGCTTTATTTAGATTTTTCCATTTCTGCTGTAATTCTTTTACTCTCCCGACAATTAAATCCTTTTTTACGCCTAAAAAGTTGCTAATTTCATTTAAAATTTTATTATACGATTCGTTGACCTTATCAGTTGCTTTTCCTGCAGTATATATTAGCCGAACAATTCCATCTTGAATCTTTTGCGATTTTAGAATTTTAATAACTCCCGTCTCAGAAGTATTATTTAAATGTGTTCCTCCACATGCCTCAACATCAACACCAGGAATTTCTACAATTCTGATTTTTTTGCCGGGAACCGCACCACCTTGATATATTGACATACCGAATTTTCTCTCAGCTTCACTTCTCGGCATAAACATTAAATTAAGTTTAATTCCTTTCTTTACTATTTCATTTGCAATCTTTTCAATTTCCTTTAATTTCTCCTTAGGTATTTGTTCATAATGAGTTATATCTAAATGTGAGTTTTTAAGTGTTTTTTTAGCACCAGCTTGATTGATATGGCTTCCGAGAGCTTTTCTTGCAGCAGCATTTACTATATGAGTCGCTGTATGATGTTGTGTCAATTGATAACGCCACTCTTTATCTATTTGAACCTCTACCTCATCACCCTCTCTAAATTTAGGCGTCTCATCTAAAACATGAACAATATGATTCCCATGTTTAAACACATCACTGAATCTTTGACCATTAATCGTCCCTACATCGTGCAATTGACCCCCAGAAGTAGGATAAGCAACAGTTTTATCCAAAATAACATAATTTCCGATAATTTTCAATACTTTGGCTTTATTTGATAATTTTGAATAATCATCATAATAAAGGGCTTCTGTTTCCGGTATTCCTTCTAAATCAAGGTCAATATCTTTTTTAGTCGCAAAGATTTGCTCTTGTTTCTCATGCCTCTCTACAACTAACGAATAAAAATTATCTGGAATATGCACCTTAACACCATATTTCTTAGCAGCCTCTTTAACCATATCAGGACTAATACCGTTAGAATCATAAAGCTCTATAAGAGTATCTGTTGATATTGAACCTTTCTTCAAAACTTTTTCTAATATTTTACCAGCTTTTTTCTTTGTGGCATAATATTTTTTCTTCTCAACATTTAGAATTTCTCTAACCTCGTCCAAATGTTCTGATACTTCTGGATACATTTCCCGTAATTCTTCCGCATGCCATTCGCAAACATCTGCGATATCAATATCCCAATTAAATTTATCTATAAAACCGATTGCCCTTCTAAAAATTACCCTTAAATTATAGCCCCCTCCTACATTTGAGGGCAATTTACCATCATTAATTGCAAATAATAAAGTTCTCGCATGTTCGGCAATTGAATACAATCCCGTCATTGGAAGAATTTTTTTCTTTAATTCTTTCACATTTATGCCAAGTTCTTTTGCCACTCTCTCCCATGCGGCATCCATATCATCAACTTCATCTATATTAAGATATGCAGAATATTTCGAAAACTTATTATAAAGGTCTAAATCTAATTGAATATTTGTTTTCTCCCTCAATCTTTTCAAGACTAAAGGAAAAACTGCTTCATACATATTAGGCGTTCCTTGGGAAAACCACGCAACTCTTTCTTGGCCTAATCCCATATCTAATACTTTTAATTTTAATTCTTTAGGACCTTCAGGAGTCTGCTCAAACATAGTATATACTTGATTGAATAATTCCACACCTCTACTGAAAAACTCGAGGCTACAGCCAAACGAGCCACCTCCCGCCCAAGAATCTTCATGAATTGTAATCTCTTCTTTCGGTAAACCTACACCTATGTGTATAAAATCATGCATATCCTTAAATAGCTCACCTTGATTCCATTCTTCGGGAGGAACAAACACATGTTGCCCGATCATCACAAAACCCGTACAATGAGAACCTGTTATTCCGACATTCTCAATATCATTAAATCTTAGACAAAATTGAGGGATTAACAACTTTTTTGCCGGGGGCTCAACTTCTCCCGTGATTACATAAGGCTGAAATGCTGATATTGAGGCAATAGTAAATTCAGAAGTCGGATTCCACCTTGCTACGCAAGGGTATCTTTTTATGGGCTTATAACCCCTCGGCTCTAAAATTTCGACTATTTTCTTCCATACTCCTGTAAAAGAAAGTTTTACTTTAGAGGGATTATTTACAACTACATTAAAACCACCAGAGCATGCGGGATCACCGCAAACCTCTCGATCTTTTAAAACCGTCCAAAAGTAAGTCCCGCATTTACATTGTTTTCTCATATAACCTAATTCCCTAAGCTCTTTAGTTGGAAAATATCGATCTGGATCTTCTGAAGCAATTTTCTTAAAAGCTTTTTTAATTTCCTTATCGGTTTTACAGTCTTTAAGAGCCTCAAGTTTTTTATCCAAAGCCATAATTACATCATTAGTTCTCTTATTACTAATACTTAAGAAAAATTAATGATTTCCTAAAATCTTTTTCTCTTAAAAAATTTGAATAGAATTAGTTTTTATTTTAAATCAAGCCATTGAAGGCGTGAATAACCTCTTTTTGCAAAATCATAATCTAACATCTCTATTTTCTCAGGAATTATTTTCAATATTAATTTTCTATTCCCCTTTACAATTTTCTGAGCATGATCAAAACCTGTATCCCCTTCTTTTAAAAAAATAAGTCGATCATTACCAGAAGCGGTAATTTGCATTCCTTGAATTTTCCCTTCGCTCATAGGTGTATAAATACCAATGCTTACCACTGGATTCTTTTTGATATTCTCTACTTTCCTCCCGGGTGCTGGAGCAATATAAAGCGTAAAATCATTTGGATTATCCATTTTTTCCATATAAAAGTCCATTGGCGTAGCTCGCGGGATATTATCACTACAAGTACATAAAACTAAAACCTTTCTGTGCTTTAAAAATTCACGAATCTCTCGCTTGAGTTCCTCTTCAGGCATTCTTTTTAATTCTTTAACCAATTTTTTTCACAAATATTTTGAATTAATTTATTATGCATCAAAAATGATTAAATACAAATAAAACTTAAGTGATTATATGACTCGAAGTATAAAGGAACTTGGAGATACTCAACGTTGCCCTAAATGTAATAAGTTTGGCACGATGGTTGCATTAAAAGTATCTCCTAAAACGGTTAAAGCACTCTATCTATGCGAAGATTGCGTTAAAAATTTTAGTGCTGATTATACAATCGAGGAATTTGTGAATATGGGAAACGGATTTCTGCTTGAAGAAAAATGGATTAAAGATTTCCAGAGAAAATATATGATTTTTACGGGTGAATTCAAACAAATTAAAGGAGGCCTTGATGGAGCCTTTTTTGCTAAAAATAAGAGTGCCGTTGCCAAATATGGAAAAAGCCTCATCTGTAAATGCGGCGAATTTTATAAAATGGACTATAAGGGACATAAAAAAGATACTCTATTGTTTATACTTAGCTGCAATACATGCGGTAAAAAAAAATTAAAAATTAAAAAAAGGGACTTTTTTGAATTAGGTCATGCCGGAATTATTCCTACAAGTCTCATAACTACAGTAAAAGACCATCTCGAATATGATGAGACATCCTGGGATTATTCGGAAGAATATTATACTCCAAGTACTGTACTTTCTGCTGACGCGAGAGCAAGATTAGGTATGGAAGAAGATGAAGTCTTAGAAGAATTGGACGGATTAGTATGCCCCAAATGTGGAGCCGCTATTAATATTGAGATGAAAAAATTCGGCAAATGTCCTACTTGCGGAGCACAATTATCATAAATTAATCTAATTTATTATTTTGAAAATAGATTTATAAAATTCATTTACCTCTTTAATCGTATGAAAGATGAAGACGAATTAAGAAGGAAATTTATTAAAGAAAATCCTGAAACAATTGAGTTATTTAATAAAATCGTTGATGAGATTTTTGGGAAAAAAGAAGACGATAAAAAAGAAATAAGCAATTACGATAAAGATATATAAATTTTTTTTTGCCTTAAGCACTATATACTGCCGATCTCACATATGGCGATATCGGCCCCTTTCCTAAAACTGTTATTCTAATTTTTGAAGTAAGCTGCGGATCTATAATCGTCCCGAATTTGAGAAGAGAACTTTCCGGAATATCACGTGAAATTGTTGAGATAATATCATTCATTTGTGAGATTGATAACTTATGACTTCCTGTTATATTTACAAGACAATTATTTATTTGAGCAGTATTAGGATTTAAAAGCGGATTATGAAGCGCTAATCGGGCTTTACGGATTAAATCTGCTCTTTGTCCGAAAGATTCCGTAATCCCAATAATTCCTGAAGGTAAATCACCGTCTCTTTCAAACAATCTCCTAATATCGGCAAAATCAACATTAACTATCCCGCAATTATTTACAATATTAATTATCTCACGAATACTTCTAACTAAAACTTCGTCAAGAATCTTAAAACAAGTTAATAGAGGGATATTAGGAACAATTTTCAATAAATTATCATTAGGAATCGGAATTAAAGTATCCGAATATTCAGCAAGATATTTCAGTCCTTTTTTAGCTCTCAGGCGCTTTAGATTTCCCTCGGCTTTAAATGGTATCGTGCAAAAAGTTATTACAAGTGCCCCATTCCTCTTAGCCTCACGAGCGATTATCGGTGCTGCTCCCGTTCCAGTTCCGCCGCCTAAACCGCATGTTAAAAAAACAATATCCGCTTTAATTAAATCACGTAATCGATTTTGATCTTCTTTTGCCGCCTCAGCTCCGATGGCAGGATTATTTCCTGAACCTAAACCTTTACATGTCTCTTTTCCGATTAAAATCTTTTTCTCGGCATTGGAATAATAAAGATCATGCGCATCAGTGTTAATATTTAAAGTTGTAGCACCCTCAACACCCATATCTTCCAAACGAGACACAGTATTACAACCTGCACCGCCAATCCCAACAACTAAAGTTTTGAGTTTAAGAACCTTAACCAATTTAGATAAATAATCATCAGTATCATAATCTTGATTCCGTTGACTAAATAATGTTCTATTAATATGTTCTAAATGCCTTGCTGGAGAAAATAAATTTCCAGATTCATAGTCATCAGTGCAATAATTAGGAAGTAATTTCAATGTTGACACCTAATATCATCTTTAAACTTAATGAAAATTAAAGAAATTACAACTAAAATACGATATAATATAGAGGTGATACATTATATAAGAGAAATTTTCAATATGGTGATATAATTTTTATTATAATTTTATCAATATATTGAAAATTTTGTATTTGTAAGTTTATGATATATTCTATAAGTTTTATTTAATTTTTCACGATATGATCTAGAAGTTTCAGTTCAATCTTCCCGATATAACGGGAAGGTTTATATTATTTAAAAATTATATTTATAATATGGAGGAATCAAAAATATTAGAGGTGTTATATTCTTGGCAAGAGTATTTTAAAAAAAAAGAATTAATCAATAGAGATTTATTAGACATTATTATTAAGAATTTAGGAAAAGAAATAATAGATATTGTTGGAATTAGAAGATCTGGTAAATCCTCTTTGTTAATTTTATTAATGAGGAAATTAAAATTAAAAGAATCTCAAATATTATATGTGAATTTTGAAGATCCTTCTTTCTCTAACCATCTTGACATGGAATTAATTGAAAAAATTTGGCAAATATATCGTATAAAGATTAATCAAAAAGAAAAACCATATATTTTTTTTGATGAGATTCAAGTAGTTCCAAATTGGGAAAAATGGGTTAAAAAAATTCGGGATATGGAGTTAGCATATATCTTTATTACTGGGTCTTCATCAAGATTAATGAATAAAGAATATGCAACAAGTCTTACGGGAAGACATATCTCATTCACATTATTCCCTTTAAGTTATAAAGAATATCTTAGATTTAATGGCTTTAAAATCCCAAAATCTGAGAAAGAAATTATTAAAAATAATATAATGTTAAGGAAATATTTTGATGAGTATCTCATAAAAGGTGGCTTTCCAGAAATTGTATTAACTAAAAATGAATATCTATTGAAAAATTATTTTGAAGATATTCTCTATAAAGATATAATTCTTAGACATGATATTAGAAATCCAAACCTTTTACGAAGATTAGCAGGCTATTGCCTTACTAATATAGCACAATCAATCTCATTAAATTCATTAAAAAATATATTTAAAGTCTCATTTGATACTATACGTTCATATATCGATTATTTGGAAGAAAGCCAGCTCATTTTTTTGCTCCCTATTTTTTCATATTCTCTTAAAGTTCAAGAAGTTAATCCAAAAAAAATATATTGTATTGATAATGGACTAAGAAATACCGTAAGCTTTAAATTCTCAAAAGATGAGGGAAAATTAGCAGAAAACATCGTTTTTTTAGAATTAAAAAGACGTGAAAAAGAAATATTTTATTGGAAAAATACACAAGAGGTAGATTTTATCGTGAAAAACATTGATGGTTCACTATTAGCTTTGAATGTATCATACACAGATAATATTCCTGAAAGAGAAATTAAAGGTTTAATTGAATTCAAAAATAAATTCCAACAACATGTCAAAGAATTAATATTATTAACTAAAGATACTGAAAAAATAAGTAAAGGGATAAAATTTATACCAATTTGGAAATGGCTTTTAGAAAATAATTAAATTTTCACTAATTTCATTCGTAAGTTTCACTCGATTTAATAATTTAAATGAATCTGATTTTTCAAAATCTTATTTTATAAGCGAACTTTAACATTTTTATGAAAAAAAAATATAAGATAATTCTTTTAGTTGTTATAATTTTAGGCGGCAGCACTTTTATTTATCTATTATATTTGAGAGGGTTCTTTTTCTCATCATGGGGCAGATATGATGAATCAAAATTAGAAATGGAGGCTCCATGGGAAAAAGCCGAGGATATTCATTCATGGAACGAGGGCTATAGCGAGTCAGACGATTGTCCATGGGGCTTTGAGCATCGTGGATTGGATTTCTTTTTTAACGATAGTGATAAAGTTCTGGCAATTGCACCGGGATATATAGAATCTATTGAATTAGTTGATTTTGGTGGAGATGAAAATCGTTATCATATAAAAGTTAATATACGATTTAGTCGAGAATTTTTACTCGTATATGGCTTCGAGCCTTGGACAACATCAAAATCTGACGCCGAAAAACAATTGGATGAGTTAAAAATAAAGGAAGGAGATTGGGTAAAAACAGGGGGTGTTATTGCCAATTTTGTAGGATATACAGATTCTGCCCATATACATTTTGATCTTTATCTGAATGGTGAGCAAACATGTCCAAAAAATTACTTTTCTGATGAGGCATATGACGAAATAATGAGCTTAATACATAAATATCATGACGATTGGGAAATGTGCTATGATTAATAAATAAAGAGAAAAATGCGAATACTTAAATTTTGATTTAACTTAAATACATTATTTACGATCATATTTTCAATTTAAGTGAATTTTATGATATTTGAAAATGACTATGATTATGTCCCGATTTCTGGACTTGATATTCAGACACATCTCTTTATTTTTGGATTTCTAATTCCTGTCATAATTTCGATAATCGTAGTAATTGTTTTTCCGAAAATTTTTGCCCCTCTATTTTTAAAATTAAAAGGAATGATATATTGGAGATATAAAAATGCTTATATCAAGAAAACTAACACGATTTTAACAAAGAAAGTATTTTTTAAAAGAGGACTGTATTTAGTATTATTTACTATGGGTTTATATGCTCTTATCTCTCCCAATATTGATTATTCTTTATTTCTCACTCAAGAAAGTATTAAAAATTATCAGGAATTAGGAATAAATCCTGTATATAGCTTAACAGTCGTTAGTATTTTTATAGGGATTCTCTTTCCAATATCATTGGCATTTTGGTCGGTCGGTTGGGCATTGGAAGATGCAGGGTTAATGCATTATAAAATTCAGGATGAAAGGAAAGGCAAAGAATTATACGAGATTGAACCAATATACCTAAAATATACAAATTATTTGAAAGGATATGCGGGAATTTCCTCCATAATATTCGTTATTCAAATAAGCATGCACTTTATCGCAGTTGGAGGTGATTATATATCCGATGCTTTTTTGATTATTATAATTTTATTCGTTGTATTTCCTTTAATAATCCCGGCATATTTAGCCTATGCTATAATAATGGGAGAAAATTCATATTTACGTAAAAATCTTAAAGAAATAAAAAAATTTAGGGAAGAAGATATATTAAATTAATTTATTATTTAAATATTAAATTGATAAGTTTTTTAATGATTTAGGTCAAATATTTTTTACGATAGTGTAATAGATTTTTTAATTTCGTTGATGCAGCAAGGAGGTAATCAAAATGGATTTTATTTCTTTATTAGTTGGAATAATTTTAGTTATTGTAGCAGCTCTTTTCAGAGTTGGTGCCTTAAATATTATAGTTAAAAGATATGTTTGGTTTCAGAGAGCTATTCGAAGGAGGGATATTGTCTTTGACGAAAAAGCAGTATCAAAATTTTATTCTAACTTGTGTTTTATCATCGCCTGTATCTTGTTTATAGGAATAATCCTTCAATTGACAACTTCAAACAATTCTGCACTTATTTCCTGGTGGATATGGATAGTGTGCATAGTGATAGGAGTTAGCACGATTCTATATATGAATCTAAATTTAAATAAAAATTTCATTAAAGAAGAATCCGACATTAATAATTAAATTCCTGAAATTTTACTTAAAAATTTTGGTGTATCACAATTAATTCCTTTAATTTTAGCAATCTCAAGTGTTAATAATTGAATTGCGAGAATGGTTAAAAGCGGTTGCAAATCTTTATAAGTACTTGGTACTCTAATCCCAAAATCAATCGGTTCGGGTACATCTTCAGAGCTATATATGCCGAGAATAGTTGCTTTTCTCTCCTTTATCCGATCCAATAGATTTAATATAATTTTTTTGCGTTTATCTGCTTCATGTGGGATTATTGCTAATATCCATGTCCGTGGATCGGCAAGCGTAATCGGACCATGAGGGAATTCTGCAGTAGAATATGCTTGCCCATAAATTCTTGCACCCTCCTTTAATTTTAATGAGGCTTCCATGGCAGCTGCATAATCGGGACCGCTTCCCAAAATAAAGCAAAATTCTGCAAATTTATAATAATGTGATTGCTTTTTTATTTCATCATGTAAATGAGGTAAAATGGTGTTTATTTTTACGGGAATAGAATTTAATTCTTCCCAAATGGTGTTATATTCGTTAATTTCAATTGTTTTATTGACACGTGCTAACTCCAGCACTAACATTGAAAGTATTGCCAATTCAGATACATAAGTTTTAGTAGCCAAAACACTTTTTTCTTCACCACAATTCAAATAAAGATGATGTTTGCAGATCTTTGCTAGTGAAGATTCGGGATTATTTGTGATTCCGATTGTTAAGCAACCATTTTCTTTCCCAATTTTTATTGATTCAATTGTATCCTTCGTTTCCCCGCTTTGTGAAAGACCGATGATGCAATCCTCAGCATGTAAAATTGGTTTTATTAAATATTGAAATTCCATCGAAAATTCCGTATATGTAGGGATTTTAGTTATTCTATTAAACATATAGGATATTGCAAAACCAGCATGATAAGAGCTCCCCGCTCCTATTAAATAAATGTGTTTATTACCCCTTGTAATAATTTCTTTTACAATTTTAGAAATAACTCCCTTTTGTTTAAGAGTTCTTTTAAGTGCTTCGGGGATCTCATAAATTTCTTTTTGCGTAATTGCACCTAATTTTTCCATATTATTCCAGCAATTATTTATCGTAATAAATCTAAAGATTAACTACTTAATAATAATTAAAAGAAATATAGGTTATTTTTATTTTTAATTGACATCATTTCAAAAATAATTTTATGAATTTCTATGTTGACAACTCATAGATTATATTTTAATAATTCTTCAGATATGAGTAAATTAGAATCTGATTCGGTGGATTTAGTAATTACATCTCCACCTTATCCTATGATAGAGATGTGGGATTCTCTTTTT